>CAYFQS010000148.1:3994-8415 GCA_964345245.1 uncultured Planctomycetaceae bacterium
CGCCGCGCTTCCGTGCCTCTCCGCCAACCGCGGGAGAATCAGGTGGCCCACGGATCAGTTGTCGCTGACGGCCACCTTCTCGATCTTGTCGCCCTGCTGAATCGCGTTGACCACGTCCTGCCCGTTGGTGACCTTGCCGAACACGGAGTGCTTGCCGTCCAGCCAGGGACACGGCACATGGGTGATGAAGAACTGCGAGCCGTTCGTGTCCGGCCCGGCGTTGGCCATGGACAGTACACCCGGCGAGTCGTGCTTGAGGTCCGGGTGGAACTCGTCCTCGAAGGTGTAGCCCGGCCCGCCGGTGCCGTCGCCCTCCGGGCAGCCGCCCTGGATCATGAAATCGTCGATCACGCGGTGGAAGCTCAGCCCGTCGTAGAACCCGTCCCCGGCGAGCTTCTCGAAATTGCCCACCGTCCCGGGGACGCGCTGGTCGTAGAGTTCGAGCTCAATCGTGCCCCGGCTCGTTTCAATCGTCGCGGTCTTCACGTCGTACTCCTGGTTGGTCAAAGTGGTGTCGATTGATTCGGTTCAAAGCTTCTTGCCCGCAATAATAGCGGTACGTGATGAATGCGGCGAAGTTCGGATCGCCAGAAAAGGTGTCAGGATGATTTATTGTGATGTGGAGACGCCGGGCGAGTGCGTCCGGTGGGGCAAGGCCGCCGGGAACACGCAGCGCCTCGGCGGGCTCATCGTTCCGGTCGACCAGGATCTCTCCCGTGAACGGATTCACCGCCTTGGCGGTGAATCCAAACGCGTGGCATGTCACGCCCCCGGGCAGCGAATCCGCACAACGCCCGCTTGCCAGCGATGGTGTCGCGCCGATACATTAACAGGTTGTGCACCATGTCTCGCCGGGGGTGCCCGTCGCTTCAGAGGGTGCGCTGTTCATAGCAGAAGGACCGGCTATGGATGAAGGCAGTCAGGAACAGCAGGCCGAGGTATTCCAGGAAAACCTGCAGTACCTGTATCGCACTGCGCGACAGGTGCGCCATCGGGCCGAGCGCATCGAGCGGAACCAGGCCGCCCTGGAAATCGAGCGTAAGGCGATCCGGGACGAGCGCCGCGCGCTGGCCGCCGAACGCGAGGCCTACCAGCGCGAAACCGAGGCCGCGGCCCGCCTGCGTGAATCCGCCCGGCAGGAGGATGGGCAGATGAAGCGCCGCGCGGCGGAGCTCAAGACCGCCGAGCGCGAGTGGGCTCGAAAGCATGACGAGATCAAAAAGCGCCAGGCGAAGCTGGACAAACTCGAACGCCGCCTCGACCGTCAACGCCAGGGCCTGCGCGAAGACCAGCGCAACCTCGAACTCACCCGGCGGCAGCTCGACCAGGGAACGGTCGAGCTCGCCCAGGCCGAGCAAAAGCTCTCCCGCACCCGGGCCGAGGTGGACGACGAACGCGTCACGCTCGACCAGCAGAAGAGCGAACAGGCCGAGCGACAGATCGAACTCGACGCCCTCGGCGAATCACTGGACCAGCGGGAGCGGATGGTGACCGAGCGGCAGCAGGCGCTTGACCGGGATGCCGGGCAACTCAGCGAAGACCGGCAGCGGCTGGAGGAAGCGCAGTCACAACTGGCGGAGCGAGCGGCGGACCTCGAACGGCGCGAGCAGGCCGCCGCCGAGGTTGAACAGCGAGAGAAGCAACTCGCCGCCGATTTGGAATCACTGGCCGAGCAGCGCGATCGATCGGCCCGGCAACAGCAGGCACTGGCGACGCGCGAAGCCGAACTGGCCGACCGTGAAGTCCAGGCCGACCAGGCCATCCAACAGGAACAAGCCATGAACGACGAACTGGCGGAGATGAAGGATCGCCTGAACCGGGCGGAAGCCGCGCTCGAAGAGCTGCGGCGTCAGCACCGGGAAGCCGAATCCCGTGCGGACGATCTTTCGCGGCAGGTCGACGTCGTCTCGCGCCAGCGCGACGAGGCGGTCGAGCGGGTCGCGGAGCTTGGCCGGGAACTGGAGCGGACCGCTGCCCAGCGCGACGAAGCGATCGCCGGACGCGATGCGGGGCCCGCGGCGAAGCCCCGGCCCGCGCCGTCGACCCGCCCGGAGTCCGCGGAAGCCGACCACCCCGCGCCCAAGTCATACGAAACCACCCTCGCCGCCCTGCAGGCCCAGGCGAATGCCGCCGATGGCGAATCACGCCCCCTGTCGCTGTTGATGACCACGAAGGACGGCGAGCAGCGCGTGCTGCCGCTGCGCCTGCCCGTGACGCTCTTCGGCCGGGGCGATGACTGCGACGTGCGGCTCCAGTCCCACATGGTCTCCCGCGCCCATTGCCGGATCGAGCGCCGCGACGACGGCCTGTACATCCGCGACCTCGGCTCGCGCAACGGCACCTTTCACAACCGCCACCGCGTGGCCGAGCACAGGATTCAGCCCGGCGACGTGATCACCGTCGGCTCGGCGCATTTCGAGATCGTCGTCGGCGAGGCCGTCTTCGATCCCGCCGCCCACGACGCGACGCCCGCCAATCCGCCGAGTTGAGCGGCCGCCTCGAACGACCGCTTCGCGTGCCATAGGAATCCGGGAAGACTCGCAGACCTACCAATCTCTGAACCCCACCGGCTCCGGCCGAGCCACGCGGCGATTGAAACCGCCACGCCGGTGTTCCCCTTCGCGATGACTGTGGTATGCTTCGCCGCCGAAAATAGGGGAGGCGTCATGGCCCGAAGAAGTTCGACACAACCCAGCCGCGGCAAGAGCGGCAACCCCGCGAGCACCGCGAGCAAGGCCATCAAGGTCGTCATCGTCATCGCCGCGCTGGCCGGGATCGCCTACGGCTTGCACATGATGGTCAATCGCCGGCCCGTCGTCGCGGAGTACAACCGGATCGTCGAGGAGGAACTGAACGAAGGCCGATACCGTCAGGCCGCGGACAAGCTCGAAGCCCTTCGGACCGATGCCTGGCCGGAACTGGAGCGGAAGATCGACCGCGATCTGGCGATGTGCTACGTCGCGATCGGGGAAGACCCGTCGCTGCCGCTGGCCGACAGTGCCGAGTGGTACCGCAAGGCCCACCGACTTGCCCCCGATCGCCTGGAGGAAAGGCATCGCAAGGTCCTTGAGTTGTACGAAGGTGAGCAATAGGGTCGATTCGCGGGAAGAAAGCGGATTCGGGCGGGTGCATGAGATGTCGCGCGTGTCGATTCCCGGCCATCCCCCGGCGCGGCGCGCTTCACCGGACCGCCCCCCCCACGATGCTGCCTTTCATGCATCGCGACCGATCCGGCGCAACCTTCCGCCTCGCCGACACGATCTCGTGTCGCCGCGAACGCCGCATCGGCATCCCCCCAATGCAATCGTCCATCCATCATCGTGAGCCGGCCCTGCCTCCGGCGGCGGCTCGTGCCCGCCCCGCGGACGCACCCACCCGACACACTACCCCGGCATCTCCGCAGGAGAATAAATCATCCTGACACCTTTTCTGCTTACATCCCGTGTTCGCGGTGGCAGCGGATGATCGCGTCGATCAGGCGTTGCGGGTCGCCGTTCTTGCTGAGGTAGTCGAAGGCGCCGGCGTCGAGGCACGAGCGCTCGGTCGGCCCGTCGCCATGCACCGACAGGCCCACCACGCCGATCTCGGGCATCGTGTCCGTCAGTCGGCGGGTGGCTTCGATCCCGTTCATCTCCGGCATGTTCACGTCCATGAGCACCACGTCAGGATCAAGCCGCTGCGCCTGCTCCAGGGCGTCGCGCCCGTCTTCCGCCTCGCCCACCACGGTGATCCGCTCGTCGTCTTCGAGAAGAACGGCGATGCCTTCGCGGACGATCTGGTGATCGTCGGCCAGCAACACGCGGATGGGCGCGGCATCCGGCTCGGTGCCGGGCTCGGGCGAGGTCTCCGGGGCTTCGTCGCGACCGTCGGCCTGGCCATTACCGTTGCCGTCGTCGCCGTCACCACTGAACGAGCGTTCGTAGTTGGGCGGGGCTTCGACCGACACCGCGGCGCCCCGGCCGTTGCTTGAGTCGATCTCCATCGATCCGCCGAGTGCTTTCAACCGTTCGCGGATGCTGAACAGGCCGAACCCGCTGTGATGGTCGGGATCGTCGTCGAGAATGGCCGGGTCGAATCCATGGCCGTCATCCCGGATCGTCAGGCGGGTGCCTCGGTCGCCGAGCGATTCGAGTTTGATGTCGGCCGAGTCGGCCCCGCCGTGCTTGACCGAGTTGAACAGCAGTTCGCGGGCGGTTTCGAACAGCAGGGCCTTGATCGCATCGTCCTCGGGCTCGGCGTCCTTGCCCAGGCGCAGCTCGGTGGTTAACTGGTGGCGTTCGGACATCTGCCCGGCGAGCCAGCGCAGGGCCGGGCCCAGCCCGTCTTCGTAGAGCACCGGCGGGGGAAGGTCCGTGGGCAGGGAGGGACCGGCGGCGGTGGCTTCGTCGGGGCCGGCGCTGACGGGCAGGCCGGTGGCGTCG
>CAYFQS010000149.1:0-4745 GCA_964345245.1 uncultured Planctomycetaceae bacterium
GGCCGCGGCGCTAGATCACTTGGCTGCGCGGGGCACGCCGTCCGGGGCGATCAGTTCGACGGTGGCGTTCGCCTGGCCGTTGATGTTGATCACGCCCAGGTTGTCCGTGATGGCGCCCGTGCCGTCCGTACCGGCTTCGAGGGTCAGGTCGATGTTGCCGGCGTTGAAGGTGAATGCGTCGTCCTGCGGCACCCCGTCGCCAACCTCAATGTCGTCGGCGTTCGTGAACGTCGCATCGGCGCCCAGGTCGGTCGTGCCGGCCTGGATCTGCACCGTGCCCGCAGCCCCGCCCGTGCCGGTCTGCGTGAAGGTCAGCACCGGCTGGACGGCGCCGTTCGTGGTGTCCACGCTGGCGACCACCTGCGGCGTGCCGCCGTTGATGTCCACCAGGTTGCCTTCGTCATCAAGCGTGATGTCGACGTTGCTGTCCGTCCGGTCCGACGTGATGTCGGTCTGGCTGAACTGCTGGTCGAGCACGGCGAGGTCCACGTCCTGGCCGCCGGCCACCGCGTTGGCGTTCACGGTGAAGGTGCTGTCGGCACTGCCGTCGCCGTCGAGGTCGATCCGGTTGCCGCCGCCGAGCACCCCGGCGCTCATCGTGACGTCGCCGTCCGCGTTGATCTCCGCCCCGGCGTCGGTGGCCGCGGCGTCGATGGCGTTGCCCGCCGCGGTCAGCGTCAGCAGTCCTTCACCCACACCCACCGAGTTGTTCGCCAGGGAGATGTCGCCCGCGCCCGTCGCGGTCAGGGTGGCCGTGCCCGTGCCGGTGTTGGTCACCGTCTCGGTCCCGGCCCCGCCGGCGCCGAGGGTGATGCCCACCGCGTCGATGGTCAGCGTCGTGCCCGCGCCGCCGGCCACGGTGCGGTCGGTGCCGGTGAACGGTCCGCCCGCATCGAGGTCGATGCTGCCGCCGGAGGTCAGACCCACGGTGTTGACCGTGCCGACCGCGATGTCATCGGTGTCGTTGTAGATCACGTCGCCGGTCACGTTGCCAGCGAGGGTGTCCACGTCGTTGGCCCCGTCGAGGGTCGCCGGGCCGGCCCCGAGCAACTCGAGTCCGGTGCCGGTGATGCCCGCGGTCTGGGTCAGGGCGGCGCCGGTCTGCAGGGTCACTTCCGACGTCGCGGTGATCCCCGCCACCACCAGCGCGTTGGTGTCTTGGATCGAGACGTTGTCGCCGCTGACCACCTGCACGGTGTCGAAGTCGTTGCCCGCCTCATCGAGCGTGATGTCGTTACCGGCGCCCGCGGTCAGGACCGTCGCGCCGGTCACGGTGGTGTCGCTGCCGCCGGCGTCGGTCATCGCGCCGATCGAGGTCAGGGTCAGCGTGTCGGCGGCGCTGCTGCCGGCCAGTTCCATCGCCGAGTCTTCCTCGACCGTCACCGTCCCGGTCGAGGTGAACGTCAGCGAACCGAAGTTCATGGTGTCGCCCGCCTGGGTGCCGAGCGTGATGCCCGCCCCGCCGGCGTCGGCGAAGTCGGCGTTGTTCGTTACCGTCAGACTCGCCCCGGCGTTGTTCGAGATCGAGGAGGCGCTGTCGAGGTTCAGCGACCCGGCCGTGGAGGTCCCGGCCAGCACGGTGTTGCTGTTTTCCGCGATCGTCACCGGCCCGGTCGAAGTGAACCGGAGGGTGCCGAAGTTGTAGGTGTCGTCGAGGGTGATGCCAGCGCCCCCGGCGTCGGCGAACTCGGCCAGGCCGGTCACCGTCACGTCGGCCGTGCCGTCGTCGGCGATCGAGCCGTTGCTGGTGAGATTCAGCGTGTCCGCCGTCGACGTGCCGGACAGCACGGTGTTGCTGTTTTCGCTGATCGCCACCGCCCCGGCGGAGTTGAAGGTCAACGAGCCGAAGTCGTTCGTGCCGTCGAGGGTGATCGACGTGCCGGTGAGCGTGGCGTTATTGGTCACGCCGAGCGAGGCGCCGCCGGCGTCGGTCAGTGCCCCGCCGCTGTTCAGGTCCAGCGAATCAGCCGTCGACGCACCCGAAAGCTCCGTCGCATCGGCCTCGGTGATCGCCACCGCCCCGCCACTGGTGAAGGTCAGCGAGCCGAAGGCGTAGGTGTCGTCGAGCGTGATCGACGTGCCGGTGAGCGCGGCGTTATTCGTCACGGTCAGGTTGGCCGTGCCGTCGTCCGTGATCGAGCCGCTGCTGGTGAGATCGAGGGAGTTCGCCGACGACGTGCCGGACAGTACGGTGGCGCTGTTGTCGTTGATGAGCACCGCCCCGCCGCTGGTGAAGCTCAGCGGGCCGAAGTCGTAGGTGTCGTCGAGCGTGATCGACGTGCCGCTCAGCGCGGCGTTGTTGGTCACGGTCAGGTTGGCCGTGCCGTCGTCCGTGATCGAGCCGGTCGACGAGAGAATCAGCGCGTTGACCGTGCCCGTCCCCGACAGCACCGTCGCCGAGTCTTCCTCGACCTCGGCCGTGCCGCCGCTGTTAAGCGTCAGCGAGCCGAAATTCATCGTGTCGCCCGCCTGGTCGCCCAGGGTGATCGACGTGCCGGTGAGCCCGGCGTTGCCGGTCACGGCCAGCGAGGCGGACGCCGCGTTCGTCAGAGCCCCGCCCGAGTCGAGCGTGACCGAGCCGGCGGAGCTGGCGCCCGAGAGTTCCGTCGCCGAGTCTTCCGCGATGCTCACCGCGCCGGTGGAATTAAACGTGAGGGTGCCGAAGTCGGTCGTGTCGCCGACGTTGTCGCCGAGCGTGATGCCCGCCCCGCCGGCGTCGGCGAGCGCGGCGTTCCCGGCCACGGCGATGGTGGTGCCCGCGGCGTCGGAGATCGCCCCGCCGGCGTCGAGGTCGAGTCCCCCGCCGCCGGTGATGTTCACACCCGTGAGTTCAACCGCGTCGGTCTCATTGACCACCACGTCGCCGCCCGCGCTGATGTCGAGCGTGGCCACGGTGGTGTTGATCGGCGCGCCGCCGGCGCCGATGGTGCCGCTGGCGTTGAGGTCGGCCAGGCCGGTCGCGCTGGTGACGCTGGAGTTCGTGTCGTTATCGACGATCGACCCGGCCGTCGCGGTCAGGGTGATCGCGTCGCCGCCGGAAGCGCTGATGGTGTCGACCTCGAGGTCGCCGGTGTCGGCGATGATGGTCACGGGACTGGAGGCCTGGACGTCCTGGGCGTCGATGCCCGCGGTGGAGCGGACTTCGATCCCGCCGTTGGCGGTGTCGAGATCGGCCAGGGTCACGCCGCCGGTGTCCTTGATGAACAGCCCGCCGGCGCCGGTGACGCTGGTGTCGAGCGAGCCGACCTGCACGTCGAGGGGGCCGGTGTTGGCGATGCCCGCGCCGCCGGTGGCGCCCACGGCCCCGCCGGCGTCGATGGTCAGCGGGCCGCTGGTCGTGATGTTCACCGTGTCGTTGGCCGCCGATTCGTCGACGGTCGTATTGCTGTTGAGGGTCACCGCGCCGCTGCCGGCCACAATGCCGCCGTCGCCGATGTTGATCGCCCCGGCCGAGGTGGTCAGGTCGATCGTGCCGGTGCCGGTCGTGTCGAGACTGTCCACGTTCACGTCGCCGGTGGTCACGGTCACGTCGAGGTTGGTGCCGTTGGTCGAATCGAGGTTGGTGATGGTCAGGTCGGTGGCATCGGTCGTGATGGTCTCGGTCAGTCCGGTGAAGCCGGTCAGGTCATACGTCGCGGCGCCGCTCGGATCGAGGGTGAGGGTCAGGTCGGTCAGGGCGGAGTTGCCGGTGATGTCGACGCTGTCGGCCGCGATCACGGCCAGCGAGCCGATGCCGTTGGTGTTGATCGTGTTGGTCGCCCCGATGGAGGTCGCGGCGTTGAGCACCACCTGCCCGCTGGTCGTAATCATGCTGTTGGCGTCGGGGTCGTCGATGGCGCCGGCCTGGGCGTCGATGGTCACGGTGTCGCCGGCCGAGGCGGAGACGGTGTCCACGTCGATATCGCCGGCGGTGGCGATGAGGGTCACGGGGCTGGAGGCCTGGACGTCCTGGGCGTCGATGGCGCCGCCGGCCACGGCCTCGATCCCGCCGTTGGTCGTGTCGAGGTCGGCGAGGGTCATCCCGGCGCCGGTGTTCTTGAGGAAGATGCCGCCGGCGCCGCCGGCCACGTGGGCCTCGACCGAGCCGGCGTTGATGTCGAGCCGGTCGCTCGCCGCGACGTTCGTGCCGCCGCTGGCGCCGATGTCCCCGCCGCCGGTCACGTTCAGCACCACCGGGCCGCTGGTCGAGATGTTGATCGCATCGTCGTCGGCCGTCTCGTCGATGCCGGTGGCGGCGCTGAGGTCGATCGACCCGCCGCCGGTGGTGCTCACGCTGTCGATGACCATGCCCCCGGCCGGCGCGGTGAGCGAGATGTTCTCGCCGTTCGTGAAGTCGTAGTTGTTCACGATCAGCGTCCCGCCGACGGTGATCATGCTGACGGTGGTACCGGCGAAGTCGGTCAGCGAAATCATCCCGCCGCTGGTGGGATCGACGCTCACGTCGAAGTCGCTCAGCGTCTGGCCGCTGCCGTCGACGAAGAGGTTCGTCCCGGCGGTGAGGTTGATGTCCGTGGCGTCGGCGATGTCCACGGCCCCCGCGCCGCTGGCGCCGATCGAGCCGCCCGCGGTCAGCGAGACCGTCCCGCCCGGGCTGCCGGTGTCGATGCTCGGGCTGGTCCCGGCATCGGGGTCGGTGATGTTGCCGGACGTGGCCTCAAGGGTGATCGCGCCTGAGGGGGAGGCGATGGCGTTGTCTTCCAGCGCGATGTCATTGGTCGTGGCGGTGATGTCGATCGAGCCGGTGC
>CAYFQS010000149.1:4845-8381 GCA_964345245.1 uncultured Planctomycetaceae bacterium
TTGTCTTCCAGCGCGATGTCATTGGTCGTGGCGGTGATGTCGATCGAGCCGGTGCCCGCATTGGCGATGGTCTCGCTGCCCAGCCCGCCGTCGCCGACCGTCACGCCGGTGCCCTGGATGTTGACCGCGGTGCCGCCGCCGCCGCCGGTGATCCGCGAGGCGGTGTCGGCGGCGTCGACCGATACCGCCGCCCCGGCGAGGATGTCCACACCGCCGGCCGACGAAGCCACCGTGCCGTCCACGGCGACCGTGGTCGACGCGTCGATATCGATCTCGCCGGTGCCGTTGACTCCGGCGTCGATGTTGACGTTGCCGCCGGTCGAGTTCAGCGTCACCGCACCGCTGGTGGTGGAGATCGTCTGGGTGTTCTGGATGTTGCCGGTGTTCTCGATGGAGACATCGCCGCTGGTGGTGGCCTGCGCGCCGTTGACGCCGCCGACCGTGCTTACGGTCAGCGCGCTGCCGGAATGGTCGATGCTGATCCCGCCGGTGGCGGTTTGGGCGGCGAGGTCGGTGGTGGCGTTGTTGGACACGGTAATCGCCCCACCGGTGACGCCGATGCCGCTGCCCGCGGTGAGCAGCAGATCGCCGCCGTTGAGAGAGATCGTCCCGGTGCCGCGGACCTCGCCCGTGCCGTCGCTGGGCACGTTCGCTCCGCCGTCGCCGTCCGCCCGCAGCAGCACGGCGGCACCCGCGCCGGCGGCGCCGAGGTCAATGTTCGCGTCGAGCACGATGTCGTTGTGGGCAATCAGCGAGAGGTTGTTGCTACCGCCCGGGTGGTCAATCGACGCCGAGACGGTGATGTCGCCGAGCTGCGTGTCCGCGCCGTTCGCGGCGGTGCGGATCAACACGTCGCTGCCGGACAGGGAGAGTTCGATGATGTCGTCGTCGATCTGGGCCGAATCGTCGGCGGTCTGGAAGATGCTGGCGCCGGGCCCGCCGGGGCGGGCGTCGGCATTGCCGTCGAGCGGGTCGCCGCCGTCATTGTGGTCGATGTTCGTGAACGTCGGCGCCGCGTCGACGATCTCGATGTTGTTCGGGTCGATGAGCCACGTCCCGCCGTCGCCCGCCGGGGCGCCGGCGTCGGGGGCCTGAATGACGGCGAGGGCGCCGGCGGAGGTTTCGATGAACCCGCCGTCGCCGCCGTTGGGACCGCCGGTGGCCGACAGCTCGCCGAAGATATTGCCCACGTCGGTGGCGAAGGTGATGACCTTGCCGCCGTCGCCGCGATCGGTGGCGTCGGCGCTGATGGAGGCGTCGCGGCCGACGTAGACCGCCGAGGCGTTGCGGACCTCCGGGTTCCGCCCGCTCTCATCGCCGCCGACGAGCACTTCGCCGCCGCCGGCCGAGCCGTCGGCCTTGATCTCGCCGGTCACCGCGACCTTGTCGCCGAGCACGTGCACTTCCCCGCCCACGCCGTCGGCGTTGGAGGCGTCGATCGTGCCGCCCATCGCCACGGCGCTGTCGTCGCCGCCTTCGACCTTGACCTTGGAGGCGGTCATCTCGCCCGAAGCGCCCTGGTGGGCGGCGAGGGCGTACATGTCCGCGGCGCCCATCATGATCCGACCGCCGGGGGCGCTGATCTCGCCCTGGTTCTCCACCGCCGCGGCATCGCCTTCCTGCGTGCCGGTGTCGGTGAGTTTGACCATGACGTGGCTGTCGTACTCCTCGCCCATGTACACCTCGTCGCCGGCGAGCATGGTCACCATGCCCTCGGGGGCCATGAGCGTGCCGAAGTTGGCCACCCGCTGGCCGACGAAGGAGATCGCGTCGGCTTCGATGGTGCCGAAGTTCAACACTTCACCGTTCATGCCGGTGAAGTGGTTGACGTTGTTGAGGAAGTCCTGGTTGCTCAGGGCGCCGGCGGCGGCGTAGATCTGGCCGACGTCGACGAGCGCGCCGTTCCCGAAGTAGACGCCGGCGGGGTTGACGATGTACACGATGCCGTTGGCCAGCAGCGTGCCGTCGATCTGCGTCGGGTCGGGCCCCTGGATGCGGTTCAGTACGCGCGCAGCATCACTGGGCTGCATGAACTGCACCGTTTCGTGGCTGCCGATATTGAAGCTGGAATAGTCGATAATGGCGTTGTTGCCGGCTTCAATAATCGTCAGGTCGCCCTGGCGGGCGAAGTTCGCCTCGCCGTGGACCACCTGTTCGCCTTCCGGACCGGCCGAGACATACGGGGCCATGCATGCCAGCAGCAGCACGGCGGCCGTGGCCGTCCGTCGAGCCCAGTGCTTCAGAGTTCCGCGCTTCGCAATGGTGTTGCTCACCATTACCATCTCCTGGATTGACGTAGCAATTTCTTGGACCGGTCCGAACGTCGGCGACGCCGCGCGTTCGGCCGGAGTTTCGTTCCCGTGATCGTTCTTCTTAGTAAAGCAGCGTGGCGACAAAGTGGAATTCTCCATCGCCCGGGTCGACTTCCCGCAATCCGTTGGCGCCGTCGCGAGAGCGCACCAGCGCCCAGCCGTAGTCGGCCCGGATGCTCAGGTTCCGCTTGAACAGGAATTCAACGCCCACGCCCGCACCGGCGAGCGATTCGTCGTCTTCCGAGCTCACCCCCCCGATCGGGTCGCTGGCGAACACGACCCCGGCGTCGACAAACGCCCGCAGCACCAGGTCCCAGTCCGGACGACCGTAGACCTGCTGCGGCGTCCAGCGGAACGGCTCGCCGAACAGCGGCGTGCGGCTCGGGTCCGGCTCCATGGGCAGCGCCCGCGGCAGGTGATACCGATACTCCAGCGTCCCGATCACCGCCGAGTCGCCCGCCACGATCGATTCTTCGTAACCGCGCACCGAGTACAGACCGCCGATCACCCGCTGATGCTGCGGGATCAGGCGGTAGTCGAAGGCGTACTGCCCACGGAAGCTCATGTACAACTCGTGGGCGAGCGTGGAGCTTTCGGGCGTATTGATGTCCGACCAGGCCTGCCGGTTGAACAGCGGCTCGAGGAACAACGAGTGAGACATGTCCCACTTGAGCGTCACGAAGTCCTCGTCCGGCTGCAGCGAGCCGAAGGTGTCCATCTCGGTGGCGTCGGCATCGGTGAGCGAGCCGGGCATGGCCTCGACGGTCACCGAGGCGAAGGTCGTCTCGGTGCGGGTCACCCGCTCCATCTGCAACCCGCCGTAGAAGAACACGAAGTCCTCGTCCGCCGACTCCTGGGTGAAGTTGTTGTCGACGCTGAGATTCTGGAACCGCGCCCCGCCGACCGCATCGACGAACAGCGGGCCGTCCTGGTAGAAGTTCCAGATCAATTCGCCGCCGGCGTGCCAGCCGTCGCCCTCGAAGGGTTCGCCGGCCGACCCGACGTCGGAGGCGGTGTACTCGTTCCAGCTTCCGAAGGCCCGCCAGCGAAGCCGGTCCATGTCGCCCACCGGCGCCTCGTAAGACGCGATCAGCAGGTGCGACTCGTCGAAGCCCGCGGTGATGTAGTCGAGCGAGAGGATGTCGTCGTTGCCGGTGAGCTGGTTATGCACGAAGCCGAAGCGTTCGCGATAATCGCTGGTCGCCTCGGTGCCGGTGTTGGAAA
>CAYFQS010000150.1:0-5156 GCA_964345245.1 uncultured Planctomycetaceae bacterium
AAGAACAGCTTCATCTTCAAGTACTCGCCGCGGCCGGGCACGGTCGCCATCGATCGCTTTGAGGACGACGTGCCGGAAGAAACAAAGCGGCGGCGGAATAGCGAACTGCTCGCGGTGCAGGCCGAGGTGTCGGGCGAAGTGCACGCCGAGCAGGTGGGCAAGACTTTGGACGTGCTCGTCGAAGGCGTGTCCACCGTCGGCCGCAAGCGACAGAACAACGTCGAACTCGGTTGGGCGCCGGCGACCACGCAGCTCACCGGGCGCACGACCGGCGACCTGATCGTCATCTTCGAGGGCGAGGCGTCGCAGATCGGCAAGATCGTGCCGATTTCGATCGAGCAGGCGAAGCCGCTGGCGCTGTTCGGTACGCCAAGCGGCGTCGCGGTGTGACACGAGCGCGGATCGTTTAACTCAGCGCTTCGACAATGATCTCGACGTCGCCTTCCATGGTGGGCACGGTCAGCGCCGTGCCGGGTTCGTGGTGGGCCCATTTGACCATGGCGAAACCGATCGGCTTGTTGCTGCGGAGCGGCGAGAAGGTCGAACTCGTCACGGCGCCGACGATCTCGCCGTCGCTGTGCCTGACCGGCGTCTCGGCGACGGGCACATCGTCGGCCTCGGCGGCGAATTTCACCAGCACCTTCGACGGATGACCGCGGGCCTCGATCCGGGCGACCACCTCCTGCCCGCGATAGCAGCCCTTGGTGAAACTGACCAGTTCGCTGACGATGCCCGTTTCGTGCGGCAGCGAATCGGGCCCGAAGTCGACGCGGAACATCGGCCGGCCGGCCTCGATGCGGGCGATGTTGTACCCCAGCCAGCCGAGCGACTTGTGTGTCTCGTCCGACAGCAGTTCGTCGTACGCCACGGCCACGTCGTCCGGCGGCAGCCAGAAGTGCGCCCCCGGCACGCCGAGCTGGTCAAAGCGGAACATGAACCCGCCGCGCGACGGCTGGTGCGCGTAGTCGGCCAGATCGTCGTGATGGTCAGCCAGTGCGTGCGGGCCGTGCACGGACAGCCGGTGATATTGACCGCTGACGTTCTCGAGCTGCACGTCCTCGGCAAAGAGCAGGCGGTCGAACTCGCTGACGACATCGTCGACGCTCGGCAGGTCAAGGTCGATCCACGTGCGATCCGCATCGTGGAGCACGACCATGTCGGCCATGATGTGCCCCTTGTCGGTGAGCAGCACCATGCGGTCGCCTCTGCCGGGCTCCAGCGACCCGCAATCGCGGCTGAGCATGCGGTGGAGGAAGTCGAGGCGATCGTCGCCGGTCACGCGGATCAGCCCGCGATGGGGACAGTCCATGATCGCCGCGGTGCGGTGGATGGCGCCGTACTCGACTTCGACGGCCCCGAAGGTGCCGACGACCCGCACGTCCTCGCCGAATGGGATGAACGCGGCCTCGTCGGTTTCGTGTCGGGCTTGCAGGGGAGTCGGGTTGGTCATGGTGGACGAATGATAGGCGGGCGGAGTTGGCCGGCGCGGCCCCGCTTCAGCGGGGCGCGAGGGAACCGGGCGTCGATCCCCGCTCTCGCTGAACCGAGGCGGGCACGGGCTACGGCATCACCACGCCGATCGTGAGCAGCAGGTTCGCGTAAATCCGCTGCTCGCCGGTGGCGATGGTCAGCGCCACGTTCGGCTCGCCGGCGGTGTCGTAGAACGCGAAGCGCTCGATCTGATCGAGATCGCCCGCGTAACCGGCCCCGCTGAGAATCTGCCCGAACTCCGCCCAGATCGGCGGATCCTCGGCCATGGCGTACGGGCCTTCGGCCAGGGGCTGCATCACCGCCGCCGCCTCAATGGGTACCGCGGTGACCAGCGCTTCGAGCACCTGCGTGCAACTGACCAGCCCCGGCGACAGGTTCAGATTCACCAGCGTCGCCCCGGGCCCGAGCGTGGTGGAGAAAGGATAGTTCCCGTCGGCGATGAGAATCCGCGAGCCGTGCCCGGCCCGGCCGAGGGCTTCGAGAATCTGCGGGTGAATCAACTGGTGCTTCAGCATGCCGTGGCTCCCTGGCGAATATCCTGGCGGAACAGCGAACCAGGATAACATTCCGAGCCGCTTGACGCGCATGCGCCGCAGGGTTATTCCAGTACACTTCGCAACCGACCGCAACGACAGCCCAATTGAGGAGCAGACACGATGGCGACCTACACCATGCCCCGGATCGAGAAGCCGAAGAAGGCCAGGAAGAACGAAGTGTTGCTGCTGGCCAGCGGCGACCTGCGGCTGAGCGCGAACCAGATGTGCTGGCCGGCCCAGAAGGAGATGGAGGACCAGCTCGCCAAGGCCGTCAAGCAATGCGGCTACAAGCTCGTGCGAGCCCATCCCTACAAGGACAAGGACCAGCACGGATTCATCGCCTCGCAGAACGAGGGCATGAAGGTCTTCGCGGAGATCGACCCGAAGGCGAAGCTGATCGTCGCCGAGGCGGTGTGGCAGTATTCCCACCACGTGCTGGCCGGACTGCTGACCCACGAGGGCCCGATCTGCACCATCGCGAACTGGTCCGGCCAGTGGCCCGGACTGGTGGGCATGCTGAACCTCAACGGCTCGATGAGCAAGGCCGGCGTCAAGTACTCCACGTTATGGAGCGAAGACTTCGGCGATTCGAAGTTCATCAAGAAGCTCGGCGCCTGGCTGGAGAAGGGCAAGGTCGGCCACGCGAAGAGCCACGCCACGCCCCTGAAGAAGGTGAAGGTCCCCGCCAAGGCGAAGAAGCTGGGCAAGGCCCTCGCCGAGCAGCTCCGGCGAGAGAAGGCGATCATGGGCGTGTTCGACGAAGGCTGCATGGGGATGTTCAACGCAATCATCCCGGATCATCTGCTCAACCCGACCGGCGTGTTCAAAGAGCGGCTCAGTCAATCGGCCCTGTTCTACGCCACCAGCCAGGTCCCCGACCACGAGGCGAAGGAAGTCTACAAGTGGATCCAGGACGCGGGCATGACCTTCCAATTCGGGTCCCGGGAAGAGGAGGATCTGACCGAGTGGCAGGTGCTCACGCAGTGCAAGATGTACATCGCGGCGATGCGGATCGCCGACGAGTTCGGCTGCGACTGCATCGGCATCCAGTACCAGCAGGGACTGAAGGACTGCCTGCCCGCGAGCGACCTCGTGGAGGGCATGCTCAACGACACCAACCGCCCGCCGGTGTGGGACGCCCAGAAGAAAGACCGGCAACTCTACAAGAACCAGCCGCTGCCGCACTTCAACGAGGTCGACGAATGCGCCGGGTTGGACGCGCTGCTGATCAATCGCCTGCACAAGTCGATGGGCCAGCCGATCGAGACCACGCTGCACGACCTGCGCTGGGGCGACTGGGACCAGTCGGGCACGACAGACGAGTACGTGTGGGTGTTCGAGATCAGCGGCTCCGCCCCGCCGTCGCACTTCATCGACGGCTGGCAGGGCGCGGTGGGCGAGCGGCAGCCGCCGATGTACTTCCGCCTCGGCGGATCAACGCTCAAGGGCATCAGCAAGCCCGGCGAGATCGTCTGGTCCCGCATCTACATCGAGAACGACGCGCTGCACATGGACATCGGCCGGGCGAAGGTGATCGAGCTGCCACTCGAGGAAACCCAGCGCCGCTGGGACTCGACCACGCCGCAGTGGCCGATCATGCACGGGGTGACCTACGGCGTGAGCCGCGACCAGATGATGGCCAAGCACAAGGCCAACCACATCCAGGTGGTGTACGCCAAGAACGAGAAGGACGCGGACGAAGCGATGCTCGCCCGCGCCGCTTTCGCCGACGCCCTCGGCATCAAGGTCAACATCTGCGGAACGAAGAAGACCGGCGATTCGTGGGACTGACCCGCCTGCTGACCCCTCGTGCACGAAGCACACGAAGGTCACGAAGCGAAGGGTCGACTGCCCCTTCGTGATCTGCGTGGCTTTGTGAGCTTCGCGGTTGAGGCGTCGGCGCCCAGGCGTAAGGCGCTGAATCACACGAGGCGGGGGTTGTCGAGGCCCTGCCATTCGTGTTGGCGGATGCGGTCGACGACCTGCTCGGCGGCGGCGACGGCGGCGAGGCCCGCCTCGGCGCTCACCGCCGGGGCCGCATGCCCGCCCGCGGCGGCGAGGAAATTCGACAACTCCGCCCGCAGCGGTTCCTCGTCGTTGATCGTCATCTCCCGCACGTTGACCAGGTCCATGTAATCCACGTCGCTGAGATCGGCGCCCTCGGCGATCTGCTTTCGCACGCGATTCAGCGCTTCCTGGTTGTCGGTGCGGGTGAGGGCCAGGCCGGTCTTGCTCGCATAGTCCAGCGTGACGTAGCCGGTCTCGGAGAACACCCGCAGCTTCCGCTCGGTCTTCAACGCCAGACGGGAGGCGGTGATCTTGGCCACGCAGCCGGTGTCGAACTCAATGCGGGCGTCGGCCACGTCCTCGTACTCGCCGAGCACCGACACGCCGACCGCGCGGATGTCCGTGATCGGCCGACCGGTCATCATCAGCACGATGTCCAGGTCGTGGATCATGATGTCGAACACCACGCCCACGTCGATGGAGCGGAAGGTCATCGGGCTGACGCGGTCCACCTCGATGAAGCGCGGGATCATGCCCATCTCGGCCACGGCCCGGACGGCGGGATTGAAGCGCTCGGTGTGGCCGACCTGGAGCAGCGTGTCGTGCTCGGCGGCGGCATCGACGATGTGGCGGGCCTCGGCGACGCTGCCGGCGAGCGGCTTCTCGACCAGGCACGCCACGCCCCGCCCGAGCAGCCGCGCGGCGACCGCCTCGTGGGCCACGGTGGGCACGGCGATGGTCGCCGCCCGCAGGTCGCCGTGAGCCGCGAGCAGCTCGTCCACGCCGGCGTACGCGGCGCAGCCGTGATCGTCGGCGATGGTCGCCGCCCGCTCCTCGTCGGCGTCGACCACGCCCACCAGCCGGGCCTCGGGCAGTTCGCGGTAGATTCGGGCGTGGTGCCGACCCATTCGGCCGACGCCCACCACCGCCACGGCAGTCGCATCCTGATCAACCATGCCCGCCAGTGTCCGCGGTGGACGATGTGTTGGCAAGTGTCGCTTCGTGCGGAGCCGCCGATGGTATCGGCGGGGGACCAACGGGGGGGGTGGGGGACGGTTACCCGCACCCCGGGCCCCGGGGCCATCCGGGGGCTTTTACCGGAACGGGGGGGGGGGTCGGGCC
>CAYFQS010000150.1:5166-8355 GCA_964345245.1 uncultured Planctomycetaceae bacterium
GCCCGGTCCTCTTCCCGGGGGAGCCGCCGCTGTGACCGGCGGGCCCTAGCTGGCGCGGGTGCCCGATTTCTCTCTCACCCCGGCCCGCCGATGCCATCGGCGGCTTTACACGGAACGGTGCGGGTTGTCAGCGCCCGGCCAATCCGGGACGATGTGCCGCAACATGCCGCTACGGTTGTGCTGGTACATCCTGCGCGAACTCGTGAAGCTGCTCGTGCTCACCACGGTGGTGCTGGTGGTGGTGATCAGCGTATTCGCCGCGGCCAAGCCGCTCATGGAGGGCATGCTCGGGGCATGGGAGCTGGTCAAGCTCATCGTGTACCTCATGCCGGGCATGCTGAGCTATGCCCTGCCCTTCGCCGCCGGGTTTGCCGGGACGCTCGTGTTCTACCGCATGGCGGTGGACAACGAGATCACCGCCTGCGCCACGCACGGCATCAGCTACGCGACGCTGCTCACGCCCGTGGCCGCGCTGGGCATCGCGCTCACGCTGGCCATGTTCTTCCTGAGCAACTGGGTGCTGCCGAATTTCTGGCGGGACGTGGAACGGATTCTTCAGCAGGACGTCATCCGCATGGTGGTGGACAAGCTGGAACGCGGGGAGACGGTGGAGCTCGGTCGGCTGGTCGTCTACGCCGACGAAGCCCGGGAACGGGTGGCGGTGCTGCCGGCCCACCGGGCGGGGCAGGGGCAGGCGATCACCATCGCCGGTCGGCCGGGGCTCGCCGTCCGGGCCACCGCGTGGGGCCCGGTCACGCGCGCCGATCTCATTCGCCTGGCCGAGGCGGTGGCGACAACCGCCCGGCAGGCGCATCCCGATCTCGCGGCCGGCCCGGCCGAGGTGTACGTTCACTACGCCGAACATCGTCTCGGCCAGCCGGCCGAGACGCCGCTGCTGGTGTGGGCCGATCCGGGCGGCGAGGCGAAGCCGCGGGTGGACGTGGACGCACCGCAGTTGGCCGCCGCCCCTGCTGAGCCCCGGCCGTTCAATCGCATCGTGCTCGATGGCGTGGCGGTGGGCCGGCTCGATCGCCGCTCCGGTCAGCTCCGGGCCGACTATACCGCCCGCCGGGCCGTGCTCGATCTCTATCGCGGCGCGGAGGACGTGGGCAATCCGCAGTTCCGACCCGGCCAGACGTACGTCACCATGATGCTCACCGGCGTGACGATCAACGACCCGGAATCGGGGCTGCTGTGGACGATCGAGAGTCAGCCGGTGGAAGCCCAGGCGATCCCGAGCCCGTTCCGCCAGCAACCGAAGTTCATGTCTCTGCCGCAGCTTCGCGAGATGTCGCGGTACCCGGACCGCAGCGACGAGGTGCGTGAGCTGCGCACCGCGCTGGCGGAGACCATGGCCGCCCAGCGGGTGATCAGCCGCGTCTACTCGCAGCTCGCCGGCTCGGAGCGTCCGCGGGCGGAACTGCGCGGCCCGCAGGGCGGGACGTACCTGCTCGAAGCGCCGAAGGCGGACATCGCCGGGCTCGAACTCAACATGCAGGCCGCGGCGGATCGGCCGGTCACGGTGCGCCTGCTCCGCGGCGGGCTGTTGCGGCAGCGCTTCGAGGCCGAGCGCGCGGAACTGGAAGTGACCAGCGACGAACTCGGCCGGGAACCGCGGATCAACCTGCGTCTGCGGACCGTCGCGGTGATCGACCCCGCCCTGCCGACGGATCGCGGTTCGAAGCTCGAAGTATTCCTGCCCCTGCTGCAACTGGACCGGCCGGTGCTCGGCCGGCTGAAAGAACTGCCGAGCGGGCAACTGCTCGGCGAGGCGAGGTCCGTGCCGCACGACTCGGTGCAGGAGGCGGCAACGCAGCTGGTGAATCGAATCAACAAGCTGCGGCGGAAGATTCTCGGCCAGGCCCACGAGCGGGCCGCCACCGCGGTGACATGCATGCTCGCCCTGCTGCTCGCGGCGATCATGGCGATGGTCCTGCGCAGCCACGTGCCGCTGGTGATCTTCTTCTGGTCCTTCCTGCCGACCGTGGTGGCGATCCTGACCATCAGCCAGGGCCAGAACCTCGTGTACTCCGTGCGCCAGCCGCTGATCGTCGGGCTCGTGGTCACCTGGCTCGGGTGCGTGATGCTCACCGCGATTTCCGGCGCGGTTTACCTTCGATTGAGGAGAACCTGACACGCGGCCGCACGCCGCCCGCCTTCACACCCGCCCATGAAGATTCTCGACCGTTACATCATGAAGCTGTTCGTGATCAACCTCGTCATCCTCGGGCTGGTGATGATCGCGCTGGTGCTGCTGCTCGATCTGATCATGAACTTCGACGAGTTCGCCGCGGCGGGCGAGCGGCTGGGGCGGGATTCATCGTTCTTCGTGGCGACGCTGCGGGCGATCGTCGACTTCTACGGCCCGTGGCTGGCGCTGCTGTTCGTCTACATCGCCGGGCTGCTGCCGATCGGGGCGGCGGGGTTCACGCTCGCGGCCCTGATCCGCAATCGCGAGCTCGTGGCCATGCTCGCCGGCGGCGTGAGTCTGTTCCGGATCGCCATGCCCGTGCTCATCCTCGGCTTCGCGGTGAACGCCCTGCTCTTCGTCGACCAGGAGTTCATCATCCCGCGGCTGGCGTACAAGATCGCCCGCTCCCACAGCGACATCAAGTACGGCGCGATCCAGCCATTCAGCCCCCGCTTCGTACCGGACGGCAACGGCGCCCTGTTCACCGCGGCGAGATTCGACGCCCGCACCGAGACGATGGAGCACCTGACCATCCTCCAGCGCGACCCGCAGGGCCGGACCATCGCCCGCATCACCGCATCCCAGGCGGTGTGGGACGAGGCGAATGACCGATGGGAGCTGATCAACGGCTTTGCGACGTTCCACCGCGCCGACCCCGAGCGGGGCCACGAGGTGCCGTTCATCGCCACCGATCTCGATCCGACCGCCCTGGTGCTGCGCCAGAACGCGAACTTCCGGCAACTGCTGAGTCTGCGCCAGCTCGACGACCTGCTCCAGCGTTCGCGGGTGGTGGACGTCGAGGAGTTGACGCGGATTCGTCACAGCCGTTTCTCCATGCCCGTGATGAACATGATGATCCTTGCGATGGGCCTGCCGTTCTTCCTGCTGCGCGAGCCGGCACGCAACCTGCTTATCCAGTCGATCAAGGCGCTGTGCGTGTGCGTGGGGGCGTGGGCGGGGGGGTTCGTGATGTTGCAGATGGTCGGCGTCGGCCTACC
>CAYFQS010000151.1:0-8351 GCA_964345245.1 uncultured Planctomycetaceae bacterium
AGGGGGGGGCATTCCAGGAAAGCGGCGCCGGGCCCCCCGCCCCCCCCCCCCCCCCCCCCCCCCTCCCCCGGGCCCCCGCCGCCCCTGCCACAGCATCAAGCTCGACACCGGCTGCCGCCGATACCGATTCCGCAGCCAGTAGATGCCGACCAGGGCCGGCAGCGCGGCAAGCGTGGCGAACGCGATGGGGAAGAGAAAGACCGGCATATTGCTGAAAACTCGAAATCCGAAACTCGACACTACCCGGTCGGTGACGGCTGCGCCCTGGTGAAGGCGCGTCGTCGCCGGGCGTCGGCCCCGCGGTACCATCGCGGGCTTGACATTTCCGTGCTGTCCGTCACGTTCCCATCAATCACCAGATCCATCATGCGATGTTCAACAGTTCGTGTCTGATCAGTTCCGTCAGGTCCCACTGGTCGAGCAGGGGTTCGGCGACGAGGGGGATCATCACCGCGCCGGCCTGCCGGGCGGCGCGTCGCCAGGCGTCCTGGTGATCGGCGAGGGCCTGGGCGTAACGTTTTTCCGCGGTCGCGTCGACGAAGATCTCGTGCGTCTGGTCGGTCTCCACGTCGTAGAGTCGCACGTTCCCGCGCTGGGGCGGGTGGACGTCCGATTCGGCGAGGACCTGGAGCACGAACGCCGCGGCCGCGCCTTCCCGGAGCTGCATCATCGTGGTCAGCGGATCGTCCGGCCAGAGCAGGTCGCTGATGAGGATGCGGATGCCGTTGTTGCGCCAGCGCGGCGGGAGGCGGCGCATCGCCTCGCCAAGCGACCCGGCGTGGTCGAACGCGACCCCCGCCCACGCGGCGGGCCGGTCGGCGCCCTGGAGGACGGGCTCGCAGCCATCGCGGCCGAGCCAGGCGCCGTGGGTGTAGCCGGCGTTGGCCGAAGCCATGGCGATCGCCGCGGCCAGCCCCGCCGTCGCCTCCGCCTTCGCGGTGTCCGCCAACGCCATCGACGCCGAGCCGTCGATGAGGATGTCGCAGTGCGGCGAGACCTCCTCGCGGTGCAGCTTGATCGTGAGCTTGTCCGACCGGGCGTAGGCGGACCAGTCGATGCGTCGCAGGTCGTCGCCCGGCTGGTACTCGCGGTGGTCCATGAATTCGAGACTGCTGCCCGGGCGATGGCCGAGCTGCACACCGGTGAGCCCCATGGGCGCGCGGCGGGGCACGGCAAGGGTGTAGCGCGTGCCCACGCGCTCGCCGGCGGCCAACGCCTTTTGCAGCGCGTCATTCATGGGCCGGCTCCACGACCTTGTCCTCCACCGAGTGCTCGCGGGCTTCGGAGACGTCCGCCGCCGGCCAGCGATTGCCGTCGTGCGGCCGGAAGGCGAGGATCTGGCGAATCATCCACGGCAGGCACGCCAGGCCGGTCGCCCCGGCCCAGATGCTCGCGAGCCAGAGGAATTCGCGGTAATTCTCGTTCGAGACCGGGGCGAAGGGGTTCAGGATCATCCAGGTCTCCTTCATGTCCAACCAGTCCCGCGGATTGATGAAGAAGGTCACGAGCACGGGCAACACGCTGCCCCCGGCCATCAGGAGCAGGGCAAGGGCCCAGGTGTGCACGGGGTCGAGCCAGTTGCGCAGCGCGGCCCGACGGATGATCCACGCGGTGAAGCCGTAGGCGAAGACGTACGCCGCGACGCCGAGGCAGCGGACGATCATCTCGAGCTGCTCGCTCTGACTGAAGCCGCGCACTTGGGCGCCGGTGACGCTCGTGACGGTCGCGGCGACGAGGGCGGTGGCGGCGAAGATTCCGAGGCACCAGACGAGGGCCGAGGCCGCCCCGCTGTAGAAGGGCAGCACGATCGCCCGGACCGGCCACAGCCGGGGGATCTGCTTGCGCACGCGGGTGCCGAGGTTCTCGCGCTCGCTGACGCCGCCGAGGACCATCAGGCCGATCACGATGAAGTGCAGCGCCATCCACCACCACATGGGCAGGAAGTCGCCCTCCCACGCCGCGTAGCAGCCGGTGATCGCCCCGCTCACCAGCCACGCCAGGGTCACGTACCCGCGGACGATCAATCCGCGATTGGCTGACGGCGGACTGACCATGGCCACCGCCAGGGCGTACATCAGCCCGAACGCGCCCAGCGGACCGATCAGCACCATGCCCACCCAGGCGATGGAGATCGACCCCATTCCGGAGCGAAGCACGTCGGTCGCGATGCCTCCCGATATCACCAGCAGATAGATCAGCACCCCGAGCAGGATGAGCGTAAGCAGGTTCTGCACGGGTCGGGTGACCGGCGTGGCCGCGAGCAGAATCCCGAACATCACCGCCGCGCCCACGATGACCAGGTTCATCGTGACCAGCAGGAACACGCTCGGCAGGTCGATCCCGCGGAGCAGGTAGGTGAGGGTCATGAAAGGCAGGCAGGCGCTGAACAGCAGCACCGTGAGCACCATGGCCGAGAGAAATTTCCCGGAAACCACCTTCCGTGGCTTGAGGGTGGTGACGTACATGAGGTCGGCCCCGCCGGGGTCGTTGCGCTCCGTCGCCATACGCTGCGACGTGTAGGTCGGGATGAACAGCAGCGCGATCGCCAGCAGCACGATCAGGAGGATGAGGAAGACGTCCCGCCCCGCCTCCATGCCCGGACGCTCGACCTCCTGGGCGAGCACGTAGACGCCGAGCACGAACAGTTGCCCCACCATCAGGATGATGAGCACGGCGGGGATGAACTTGCCTTCCATCGCCTGGCGCAGTTCGCGGACGACGATGGGATTCATCATGTCGTCGAGCCGGTTGATCGTGCGTTCAAGCGTGGTCATGGGTGGGCTGGCTCCTCATGGCGGCGGCGTAACGGTTGCGGCTGGCGTCCGGCCGGGCGCTGGGGCTGTGGCCGCGAGCGTCGAGCGTCCGCCGGCTCGCCGCCTGTCGCCAGCCGGGGATTCGCCGGTTCATCTCCCGTGCGATCAGGGCGATGCTGATCGCGTAGGGGGCGAAGTAGAACACGCCGATCATCCCCGCGGCGAAGATCGCCCATCCGCTGAA
This sequence comes from uncultured Planctomycetaceae bacterium, assembly GCA_964345245.1. Taxonomy (GTDB): domain Bacteria; phylum Planctomycetota; class Phycisphaerae; order Phycisphaerales; family Zrk34; genus CAYFQS01. The sequence goes on from CAYFQS010000151.1 coordinate 2,998, forward strand.
CAGCACGCCGATGCCTTGCTGGAGCACTCCCGCGGTCAGGGCGGCGAGCAGGCCGAGCCCCACCGCCATCGCGACCGCGGCCACCGCGGCGCTGATCGCGATGCCCAGCGGCTTGCGGGCCATCATCGCCATCGTGTGCAGGTGCCAGGTGTTCACCCAAGCCGCGGCCAGCACGATGATCAGCTCCACCGCAATCGTCACCACGTCGATTCCCCGCAGCAGGTAGGTCAGCATCAGGAACGGGGCGCTGGAGGAGATCACCAGCAGCGTTTGGAAGAACGAGGCGTTGATCCGGCCCCAGAAGATGTCGCGGCCGGTCAGCGGCGTGACGAGGATCAGGTCCGTGTCCGTTGAGACCCGCTGGATAAGGAACCGGACCGCGCTGACCGTGGGCATGACCACGACCGCGGCGAAGATGAGCCCCATGAGCAGGAAGCCGAACGCGTCCCGCCCGACCGCCCGGTCGGTCGGATCGATCTCCCGCGAGAGGGTGGTGAGTCCGAGCACGGCGAGGTTGGCCAGCAGGAAACCGCACAGCAGGGCCATCAACCGATGGCTCAAGGTCGCCTGCCGCAACTCCCGCACGGCGACCGGGCTGATGCGGTCGTCGATATGTCGCAATCTGTGGGCTGAAAACAGCAAGTTCTCGCGATCTCAATTCGTGGGTTCGTTACGACGGCAAACGGGAACTCCAGAACCGGAAATCCGAAACTACGCGGTCCGGGGTGGTCTGCGCGTGGTGTGGGCGCGCCGTTGGCGGGCTTTACATGCTCGTGTCCTTCGTCGCTCCGTGGTTTCGTCGGTTTCCGTTTGGGATTTCCTTCACTGCACCATGCCTTTCGTCACGTTCATGAACAGCTCCTCCAGGCCTGCCTTGCGCTGGCGGAATTCGAGGATGCGGAAGTCGCCGGTGACCAGTTCCTTGAGCAGGTTGCACCAGGCGTCGTCGTCGCCCTCGATCTCCACGCCGACTTCGTCGCCGATGATCTGCGCGGCGAGCACGTGGGGGCGCTCGAGCAGGTATCGGTGCAGCGAGGCCGGGTCGTCCAGCGTGCGGATCAGATACGTGCGGTGGGTCTCGTCCTCGTCGAGGATGCCGTCGATGGTGCCGGCCCTCAGTATCCGGCCCTGCTCGATGATCACCGCCCCGTTACAGAGCTCCGCCAGCTCGGTGAGGATGTGCGAACTGATCAGAATCGCCTTGCCCTGCGAGGCGAGGATGCGCAGCAATTCCCGCAGCTCGACCCGCGCCCGCGGGTCGAGCCCCGCCGCCGGTTCGTCCATGATCAGCACCGGCGGGTCGTGCACCAGCGCGCGGGCCAGCGACACCCGCTGCTTCATGCCCTTCGAGAGGGCCTGCAGCGTCTTGTGCCGAATGCCGAGCAGGTTGGTGAACTGCTCGATCCGCTCGACGGTGTTGCGGCGGGTCTCGCCCTTGATCCCGTAGGCCCGGGCGAAGAAGTCGAGGTAGTGATCGACGGTCATGTCGCGATGCGCAGGCAGGTGGTCGGGCATGAACCCGATCAGCCGCCGGGCCTTTTCCGGGTCTTCCACGACCGAGATGCCGTCGATGAAACAGTCGCCGTCGGTCGGCTCGTCGAGGGTCGCCATGATCCGCATCGCGGTGGTCTTGCCCGCCCCGTTCGGGCCGACGAATCCGAAGACCTGCCCGGACTCGAAGCTGAAGGAGATATCGTCGACCGCGCGGGTGTCCCCGAAGTATCGCCGGAGGTGAACGACGTCGATTCTCATGGCGTGGCCTCCGGCAGGATGCCGAATACGACGCTGCGGTGGCGCGGCTCGATCCTGCCGCCGATCTCGAGTTCGAAGAACGGCGAGCCGGCCACTTCGGCGATGTAGGTGCCCGGCAGCAGGTAATTGTGGGGGATCATGGTGACATTGTCGGCCGCGCTGAGCCAGTCGCCGCGGTACAACGCGCGGGACTTCGCTTCGCTGCGGCTGACCTTCAGGTCGTGCGAGGGCGGGTTGAGCACGACGTCGGCGCCGGGTTCGATGTCGCGGGCTTCGTGGATGAGCCCGGCGTCGTCGGCGAGGCGGATTCGCCTGACCGTCGTGCCCAGGCCGTTCACGGCATGGAGTCGACCGCTCTGGTCGACCCAGGTGCTGATGCGTTCGCGGCGGGGCGTGTGGCTCTGACGGATGGTGAAATGGGCCGGGATCCGAGCCGCGATCCAGCCGCTGTCGAGGTGCTGGGTGTGGGTCCAGTTGACGGTGCGTTGCCGGCCGGCGTCGCTGTAATCGAGCTCAACCTGCGGGGTCAGTTCGGCATCGGGGCTGAGGCGAATCCCGCCGCTCGGGGTGAGCGGGGCGTAGAGCCCGGCCCAGCCGAACGTCGTGGCGTGCTGCGTGCGCTGGTCCAGCAGCGTGAAGGTCTCGGTGCGGTAGTGCACGGTGAAGCCCTCGGCCACAAAGGCGTAGGCGAAGACCATCACGCTGGTGAAGATGGACAGCGCGGGGACGGTCCAGAGGGTCCAGATGCGACGGTTCCGCCGGCCGAGCACGATGAAATTCACCGGACCGATCACGACCGCGAACAGGATCATGAGCACGAACAGCCCCCGCACCGGCACGCCGAGTTCCTCGACCACCGGCAGACGGCGGTTGGCGCTCTGGACATTGCTTCGATTGCGCAGCGGCGCGATCGTCTTCTCGAAGCTTTCCGCCAGACGCTTCCAGGTGTTTTTGTTCCACTTTTTGAAGTCCGGCTCCGGAATGACGATCGCCCTGCCGAACCCGTGGGCGTACGAGCCGTCGGCAGATCGGTCCGCATGCCAGGCGGCCGGCGCGTTCCACGCACCGAGCATGACCACGACCCCGCCGCACTCGACGTATCGGGTGATCGCCTGCTGAACCTCGGCGCCGGCGCGGGTCCATTCGGCCGGGGTCATGATCACGCCGGCGAAACGCGAGTAGCCGAGCCACGATCGGCTCCACGCCTCGACCTCGCGCTCGTTGACGGTGGTGAGAAAGGGCGGGGTCTGCGGGCCGGCGCCGCCGCCCGGTAACGGCCCCGGGCTCCACGGTTCGTTGGCGTCGGACTCGTCTTCCGGATTCAGCATCGTCGCGCCCTGCCGGTCAAAATCCTGGCGATTGATCCCGCGCGAGAGCAGGACCACCACCTCACTCGGGCCGTACGCCTTTCCGCCGATGCAGTGGCTTCCCAGGGCGCGCGGCACGTGGCCGAGCCGCCGGCCGTTCACCCACACCGCCACGTCCGAGCCGGATATCGGCAGCGGCGGCTGGAACAGCGAGACCATCGCCCGCTGGCCCGGCCCGATGGTGATCGTCCGCGACAGCCGGCGGATCGACTCGCCCGACGCGTAGCCCTTGTCCGGGATCGCCAGCGTCACGCGGTGGGCTTGCTGTTTCGAGGTGTTCCGCACGACGAAGCGATACTCCACGTAGCCGTGCCACGTATCCGCGCTGGAGATGGGCTCGGCGGTGATGTCGATTTGGCCGAACCGGGTGGATTGGGCGAAGGCGGAGCAGGCGAGCAGCAAGACCAGGAGGATGGGCAGCGTGCGGCGCGTCCCCGCTTCCGCGGGGCGCGGGGCTTGGGGGGTCGGTTGCTCCCCGCCTCGCTGAAGCGAGGCGGGCCCGGAGATCGGCTCCCGCCCTCGCTGAAGCGAGGCGGGCCCGGGTGCGGGGGCGAGGCGGGTGTTTCGGGTTGCGGATTTCACCCCGTCGCCCCCGTTTCCATTTCGATGTCCCCGGGCAGATCGACGCCCGCTTCGTCGAGGCGCTCGAGCAGGGCGGCGACCACCGCGTCGCTGTCGACCTTGTCGAAGCGGGCCTGGTAGTTGAGCAGGACGCGGTGGTTGAGCACCGCGGCGGCGACCGCCTTGACGTCCTCGAAGCCCACGGTCGGCCGGCCGGCGATCAGGGCGTGCGCCCGCGCCGCCTCGGCCATGGCGATCGCCGCCCGCGGCGAGGCGCCGTACGAAACGTACCGGCTTACCTCGTCCGGCGCCTCGGGCCCCGTCGGATGTGTCGACGCGGTCACCCGCGCGATGTAGCGGGAAACCGGGCGGGGCAAAAACACACGGTCCATCACGTCGAACACGCCCCGCAGCTCATCGGCCGACATCGACCACGTCGGCTTCGGCGCCTCGCCCCGCCGACGCGTCGAGATGATCCCCTCGAGCACGTCCGCGTCCACCCCCGAGACGCTGAGCTTGAACAGAAAGCGATCGAGCTGCGCCTCGGGCAGCGGGTACGTGCCCTCCATCTCGATCGGGTTCTGCGAGGCGAGCACGAAGAACGGATCGGGCAGGGGGCGCGTCCGGCCCATCAGCGTCACCGACCGTTCCTGCATCGCTTCGAGCATCGCCGACTGCGTCTTCGGCGAGGCGCGGTTGATCTCGTCGGCGAGCAGAATGTTCGTGAACACCGGGCCCGGCTGGAAGACCATGTCGCGCTGTCCGCCCTCGGTTTCCTGCAGGATGTGCGAGCCGAGGATGTCGCCCGGCATCAGGTCCGGGGTGAACTGCACGCGGTTGAACTCGAGTTGGAGCAGCTCCCCGAGGGCCTTGATCAGCGCGGTCTTGCCCACCCCCGGCAGCCCTTCGAGGAGGATGTGCCCGCGGCTGAGCACGCCCACGAGCACGAGCCGGTGCAGGTCCGGCCGGCCGAGCAGAATGCGGTCGAGCTGCTCGAGCACGCGCCGGATCAGGTCGCTGGCGGGGTTCAGTTCGTCCGGTTGAAGCAGGGACGGCTTGCCGTGGTCGGCCACGCGTCACGTCCTTTCCAGCCGGCCACCCCGGGGGCGGCGGCAGTGGGGGAGATAGCACTGGGCGGAATGCGATCGCGGGCGGCCGCGGTCGGACACGCAGCGGAGCGCGGCACCGGCCGTGCATTCCCGGCCCATCGACGGGCTGCGTTGTCCCGGTGTGCCGGGGTCGCGGCGAAACGTCGTCGGTCGATGACCCGCGCTGTGCTGCATCCGCGACCGCCTCCGTTTCAGGTGGTTAAGGCGATTGGTCGGATCGTTCAAAGTAGCGACGCACCGCGGAGCGATGGCGCGGCAGGACGGTGCGGGTGTAGGCCCCGCCCCCGCCGCCGGCCGCCCCGGTCAGCGCGCCGCCTTCGGACGGGCCGGCGTCGGCGTCGACCTCCGGCGCCCCGGCGGTCACCGCTACGAGTTTGCTTTCCTTCATTGCCTCCAGCGAGGCCGCGGGCAGCGAGCGCTCGGTGAACTTCACGCCCGTCTCGTCGGATTCATCGCCGAAGGTGAGCTCGGCGTCGCCCCGACCGCGGTTGATCCCCGCCTCGCCGGGCATTGCCGTCCGCCACATCGCTGCGCACTGCCCGGCGAGGCGGGGATCAACCGCGGT
>CAYFQS010000152.1:0-8343 GCA_964345245.1 uncultured Planctomycetaceae bacterium
GGCACGAACACCCGGTCCACGATGGGCTCGACGCCCCCCTCGGCCGCCCTGGGGCCGGATTCCGGGTTCCCGGCTTCGCGTGGTCCCAATCCCCGCCGCGCGAGCGGCGGGATCATGGCGGCTGAAGCCGCCACGCCTGTCCTTGGTTAAAATGCAGTCGTCTCGATCAAGGAGCCGTCCGATGAGCGAAAGAGAACCGACGAAGGAACCGACGCCGGAGACGACGACCACGACGCAGCCGACGAAGTCGCCGCCGCAGGTCGACGAGTTGCCGCCCTACAAGGTGCTGTTGCACAACGACGATGAGAACGACACGCTCTACGTGGTGGAGACGGTGGTGGAGCTGACGCCGCTGAGCATCACCGCGGCGACGCAGCGGATGCTTGAAGCCCACAACACGGGCATCGCGTTGCTGCTGACCACGCACCAGGAGCGGGCGGAACTCTATCAGCAGCAGTTCACGAGCAAGTCGCTGACGGTGACGATCGAGCCGGCGGAGTGAACGCGGCGCCCCCCATCCGGGCGGATCGATCTTCTATCCGTCCGGGCGGATGGCGGCTTCCACGTGACGGTCGAGCGTGGCGAAGAAGCGGCGCTCCATCTCGGCGTCGCCGAAGTAGCCGACCCTGGCCTGCACCGCCACGCCGTCGTGGGTCTCCTGGGCCCGGACGTCGACCAGATGGTCGCCGGGCGTCAGGGCCCGGGCCCGCAGGGCGGTCAGTTCGTTCTCGATCTTCATCTGTCCCCAGTGTAGTTCGGCGAAGACCCGGGGCAGGATCGTCGCAAGGGCGTTGATGTCGATCTCGTATGCCGAGGCGGGGGCGTCCGGGAGCGGCCGGGTCTGCCGGCTGGGGTAGGCCGACTGATCCGACCCGCAGCCCCAGATTCCCGTCAATCCCGCGATCAACAGCAGCCGGCCCAACGTAAACAGGCATTTCGGCGGTTTCATGGGTTAACATGATACGATACCGGCGAACCACGGTCGCCGATGGAGTGACGATTTGGAGCTGACGATCAACCTGCCGATGGACGTGGATCGCGTGGCCGCGCTGGGCACGGCGGAGCGTCACCTGAAGCTGATCCGCGAGGCCCTGGGTATTTCGGTGGTAAGCCGGGCGGGCGCGCTGCGCCTGGCGGGGGAGGACGAATCGGTGAACCGGGCGGCGACGCTGATCGGCGAGCTCGCCGATGCCGCCCGACGCCGCACGCCCCTGCAGCGCGAGGACGTGCTCGATCGCCTGCACGAGTTGGCGGGCCGCGGCCGGGGCGGCGGCGACGGCCGCGAGCCGCCGCTCAAAATCTACGGCCAGGGCAAGGCCATCGAACCCATGACCGCCGGTCAGCGGCGGTATCTCCAGGCGATCCGCGGGCATGACCTGGTGTTCTGCACCGGCCCGGCGGGGACGGGCAAGACTTATCTCGCCGTGGCCGCCGCGGTGGCCATGCTCCGGGCGGAGAAAGCCCGCCGGCTCGTGCTCGTTCGCCCCGCCGTCGAAGCCGGTGAGAAGCTCGGCTTCCTGCCCGGCGACATGCAGCAGAAGGTCAACCCCTACCTCCGGCCCCTGCTCGACGCTCTGCACGACATGATGCCCTTCGAGCAGGCCCAGCGGTTCATGCACACCGACGTGATCGAGATCGTGCCCCTGGCGTTCATGCGCGGCCGCACGCTCAATCACGCCGCGATCATCTGCGACGAAGCCCAGAACACCACCACCGGGCAGATGCTCATGCTGCTCACCCGACTCGGGCACGGCTCGAAGATGGTGGTCACCGGCGATACGTCACAGATCGATCTCGAGTCGGGGGTCGAGTCGGGGCTGATCGACGCGATCCGCCGGCTGCGGCACGTGTCGGGCGTCGCGCGGGTGACCCTGGAGCGGGCGGACATCGTTCGCCATTCGCTGGTTCAGCAGATTGTCGACGCGTACGGCCGCGAGCCCGGCAATGGATAAGGTCCGGATAAGACCGCGCGTGAATGAACCGACTGCCTCGACCCGCCGATGAGGGTACAATAATCCTTCGGTCGCGGACCGATCACCGCCTCGTGGCGAGGAAGGTTCGAGTATGCCGCCGCCCGCAAAGACCGGAAAATCCCGCCGTCGAGAAGTCCGCAAGGCCCTGCCCCGTCACCGCCCCAATCTTCGGGAGATGATGGGCCGGCGCGAGGTGTTCTGGGCCATCGTGTATGGCGTGGTGTTCGTCGTGGTCGCCAGCGCGATCGTGCTCTCCGCCCGGCGGGAGATGCCTTACCGACCCGGGCAACTCGTCGACAAGCCGGTCGTCGCCCGGGTGTCGTTCAGCTACGCCGATCTCGCCGCCCGCGAGCGGGCCGTCGAGCAGAAGCGCCAGAAGACGCCCAACGTCTACGTCATCAACGAGACCGTCATCGAACAGCTCCGCAAGCGCGTCGAGGCCCTGCCCTCGACGGTCGCCACCGCGACGGGCGTCGAGGACGTCGCCGAGGCCGTCCGCGAGGACTTCGCCATCGACGGGGAAGTGCTCGACGCCCTGCACGCTTTCCGCACCGAGGAGGGCATTGACCCGTCGTGGTCCACGCTGGTGGAGAATTTCATCACCCGCCTGCGGAACACCGCGATCCTCGATTCCGAGCGTTACCAGATCGAACAGCAGACGCTCGCCCCGCTCATCGAACTTCGCACCGGCGAGGATCGTCCGCGGCTGGAATACGAATCGCAGCTCGTGAACCTCGCCGACGAGAAGCAGGTGCGGCGGAAGGTCGATCAGATCGCCTCGGAGATGCCCGCGCCGATCCGCGAGTCGCTCGTGGCGTATCTGCGGCGATCGAATGAGCCGCTGTTTCTCCTCGACGAACGGGCGACGAAGCAGGCCAAGGCCGAGGCGGCGGAGAAGGTGAAAGTCGCCCCGGTTGTCTACGAGCCGGGCCAGCAGCTTATCGCCGCGGGGACCACGCTGAATCGCGACGGCTACGAACTGTTGCAGCGGGAGTACGAGGCGTACGTCTCGCGGCTCGGGGCGGCGGCCTGGCTGGTGAGGCAGGCGGCGCCGGTGCTGCTCGTGATTCTGCTGGCGGTGGGGGTGACGTTTGCCGTGGCCGCCTCCGCGCCCCGGGTGGCGCAGAACCCGATGCGCGGGCTGGCCCTGACGCTGCTGTTGCTGTTGACCCTGGCCCTGGCGTGGGTGGGTCGGACGGCCGGGCCGCACGCCGATATCGCCGCCGCCGTGGGCGCGGTGCTGCTTGCCTCGGTCATCCTCGCCATCGCCTACGACCGCCGCTTCGGGGCCGCCATTGCCGTGGTCCAGGCGGTGTTGGTCGGCCTCGCCCTCGAGCTGCCCACCGCGACCACGCTCGCCGTGCTCGCCGGGGCGGTGATCGGCGTGATTCAGCTTCGCGAGGTTCGCCACCGCAGCGTGCTGGTCCGCATGGGACTGGTCAGCGGCATAGTCGCCGCCGCCGCCGTCTGGGCTGCCGGACTGCTCGATCGCTCGATGGTCGAGGGCCTTTACGCCGCGCTGATGATCCAGGCCTTCTGGGCCGCGGTCGCCGGTCTGGCGGTCGGCTTCCTCGTGCTCGGGCTCCTGCCCTACATCGAGCGGATGTTCCGCGTCACCACCGCCATGTCCCTGCTCGAACTCAGCGACATGAACCATCCGCTGCTGCGGCGGATGTCGCAGGACGCGCCGGGCACGTTCAACCACTCGCTGCAGGTGGCGACCATGGCCGAGGCCGCCGCCGAAGTCGTCGGAGCCAACGGCCTGCTCGCCCGCGTCGGGGCCTACTACCACGACATTGGCAAGATCAACAAGCCCATGTACTTCGTGGAGAACCAGGGCGGCGGGCCCAACAAGCACGCCAAGCTCAGCCCCGCGATGAGTCTGCTCGTGATCGTCGGCCACGTGAAGGACGGCGTGGAGATGGCGCGGGAGTACGGCCTGCCGCCGGTGCTCCACCCGTTCATTCAGACCCATCACGGCACGACGCTGGTCGAGTATTTCTTCCACGCGGCCAAGCAGCGCAACGACCCCGATGAACCCAACGAGTTGGACTATCGCTATCCCGGCCCGAAACCGCGAAGCAAGGAGGCGGCGATCCTGATGGTCTGCGATACCGTCGAGTCCGCCACGCGGGCGATGTCGGACCCGGCCCCCAACCGCATCGAGCAGCTCGTTGAGAAACTGACGACCAAGCGACTGATGGACGGGCAGTTCGATGAATGTGATCTCACCCTGGGCGAGGTGAAGCGGATCGAGACCGCGGTTTCCCGGTCGTTGATCTCCATCCACCACGGCCGGATCAAGTACCCCTCGTCCGCCGACGGCGGTCCGGAGAAACCGGGCTCGGAGCGGGCCGGGCAGTCCGCCGATGGCCGGGAACGCGCCGCCGGCTGAGAGCGAGAAATCCGAATTCCGAAACCGGAATCCCGAATCAATGGCCGAATGCCCGGATCGCGGCAATGCCGCGGACGAGAACCTTCGGGCATCGGGGTGTTGATTCACTGGAATTTGATGCGGATTTCGGCCTTCGGACTTCGAGTTGTTTGGGACACCCCCTTGGCAACGCCTCGATTTGTCCCTACACTGATTTACTTGGCTGTCTCCGAACCGCCATCGGCCTGCGGCCGGCGGCGCTTCCGACACAGGCAAGATAAGGTTACTTCTCCATTGCCGCGATGAGCGACAAGTCCTCTGAAACATCCGAAGGCGTTTCAGCCGACGATCCCGGCTGGCCAGGCGAACTGCTGCTCACCCTCGACGCCGAAGACGACGAGCCCCCCGATTTGCCGTGGCTCCAGCGGATGCTGGAGCGGGTGGTCGGTCGGCTCGATCTCAAATCCGCCGAGCTGTCGGTCGTCATCGTCGATGATGAAACGATGACGGAACTCAACCACCGCTTCAAGCAGCGGCGAAACACGACGGACGTGCTCGCCTTCGACATGGCCGACGAACCCGCGGAGGCGGGTCGGCTCCGGTCGAACGTCGAAGGCGAGGTCTACGTGTGTCTGCCCGAGGCCCGGCGTCAGGCCGGGCGGCGCGGCCATCCCGTCGGCCACGAGCTGCTGCTCTACATGACGCACGGCCTGCTGCACCTGGTCGGCTACGACGACGCCGACCCCGAGCAGTTTCAGCGAATGCACGAGCAGGAAGACGATCTGTTGCAGGGGCTCGAGATAGGCCCTGTATTCAGGCGTTCCGGGACGGACCCGGAGGAAGATTCACACCTGAACGGAGACTTTGAACGGTGAGTGACCCGGCTTTATGGGTTCTGATTGTCGCCAGTGTGTTGAGCTGCTTTTTCGCGGCGAACAACCTGGCCCTCCATCACCTCAGCCGCATGCGGCTGGAGGAGGTCTTGCGCCACAAGGGCAAGGAAGAGAAGATCGAAACTCTCGTCCGCAAGCGGAACGCGTTCATCGTGCTGACCGCGGTGATCCGCACGGTGCTGAACCTGCTGATTCTGCTCGCGGCGGTGATCCTCTTCAAAGAGGCGACCGACTGGCGGCGCCTGCTCACCGCCACGCTGGTCGCGGGTGGGATCATCGCGGTGCTCGGCGTGGCGGTCCCGGGCTCGCTCGCCCGCTACGCCGGCGAACCGCTGCTCGCGATGTCCCTGCCCATTCTCCGCCTGTGCCACCTCATCCTCCAACCGGTGCTCTGGCTGCTGCATCTGTGCGATCCGATCATCCGTCGGCTCGTCGGGGCCGGCACGGAGCTCGAGAACGGCGAGTTCAGCCCGGTCGAGCAGGAAATCATCGACGTGGCCAGCGAAGGCGAGAAGGCCGGGCTCATGGACGAGACCCAGAAGGACATGATCGAGGCCGTGGTCGAGTTTCCCAACAAGACGGTGGGCGAGATCATGACCCCGCGCACCGACGTGAGCGGCATCGAGCTCAGCGTCCGCCTCGACGAGGTCAAGCAGATCGTCGCCGAGACCGGCCACAGCCGCTTTCCCATCTACGATGGCGATCTCGATCACATCGTCGGCGTGCTGTACGTCAAAGACCTGCTCCGGCTCGTGGGGGCGGAACGGACCGAGCCGTTCGAAATCGGGCAGATTCTCCGCGACGCCCTGCTCGTGCCGGAGTCCAAGACCCTCCGCGCCCTGCTCGAAGAGTTTCAGCTTCGCAAGGTGCACCTCGCCATCGTGCTCGATGAGTACGGCGGGACGGCGGGGCTGGTCACCATCGAGGACATCCTCGAGGAAATCGTGGGCGAGATCCGCGATGAATACGAACCGCCCGACGAGGCGGAGCCCGAGATCAATCGCGTCAACGATCGCTGCGCCGAGGCGGACGGCCGGGTCTATATCGACGACCTCAACGACGAGCTGGAGATCGCAATCCCCGAGGACGACGACTACGACACCGTCGGCGGGTTCGTGTTCTCCACGCTCGGGCACATTCCCGAAGTCGGCGAATCGTTCGACTACGAGAACGTTCGCGTTACCGTGCTCGCCGCGGAGAAGACGAAGATCAACAAGATCCGCGTCGAAATCCTCGACGCCGAAGGCGTGACGGTGGACGAGACCAACGGGAAGAACGGCAGGAACGGGAAGTAGGGCGGTTGGGCGCGATGTCTTCCCACGAGGTGCGATTCGAGATCGGCGGCCGGGCCCTGACGTTCCGCGAGGCGGGAATCGACGAGATTCTGCCCCTCCGTCACGACGTGATCATCGTCAACACGAATCGCACGGAAGACCGATTCGACGGCGACGAGGCGTCGACCACGCACCACTTCGCGGTGCTGGAAGACGGCGAAGTCATCGCCTGCGCCAGCTTCATGCTCAACGAATTCGAGGGACGATCCGCGTGGCAACTGCGCGGGATGGCGGTCGCCCCGCGGTGGCGGAATCGCGGGGTCGGACGCCGACTCGTCGAACTTGCCGCGGCGGCGCTGAGTGCCCGCGGTGAAGCGGACGGGATGTGGTGCAACGCCCGCACCCCTGCCGCGGCGTTCTACGAGAAGCTCGGCTGGCGCGTGGTCGGCGAGGCGTTCGACGTCGAAGGCGTCGGCCCGCACGTGCGGATGGTGCGCGAGAATCCCAAGCCGGGCTGACACCTCAGCCAGGGTCCCCGATCCGGGTGCGGGAATTGATCCCGACCGTCGCTGATGCTCCGGTCCGGCTTTACCGGCCGGTCAACCCGAGGCGGCTGAGTCGCCGGTCGACATCCGGCCAGGCGATTTCGTGCGGGAGGGTCCCGCCCCGGGCGGCGAGGGCGGCGGTCACGCCCGCGGCCTGGCCCATGGCCGCGGCGTTGCCCGTCACCCGATAGCTCGAATGGGCGAGAAAGTCTCCGCTGATGCACCGCCCGGCCATCAGCAGCCCGTCCACGTCCGCCGCGATCAGCGCCCGCAGCGGGATGTCGTAGGGCTTGGTCTTCTCGTGCGGCTCGATGCCCGTCGTGCCCGACTTCGCCTTGTCCGTCGCGTGCACGTCGATCCCGAAGGTCACCTCGCACACCGCGTCGTCGTGTCGCCGGCCTTCGAGCAGGTCGTCGAGGGTGACGGTATACCGGCCTCGGATTCGCCGGCCTTCGCGGACGCCGATCTGCTCCCCCGTGCCCACGATCCGAATGCCCGCCCACAGCCCGCCAAGCGAGCGCAGGCCGTCGATCAGCTCGTGAAGCTCGGCCCGGGCGCGGAGGGTGGCGTCGGTGATCTGCTGGGCGTCCAGACCGCTCACGCCGTACTCGTGATTGATCATCCAGAAGAACAGGTCGCCGGTGATGTGAAAGATGGTCGGCTTGCCGTAGGAGGATTCGAGCCCGGCCCGCTTGAACTCGGCCATGAGCGCGTCCTTCGGGGCAGCCCACGGTCGGTCGGTGCGGTCGTGGAATTCGCTCGTCGCCTGCGGGTCGATCCCTGTGATCAGGCAGAGCAGGGACATCGGCTGGGTCTCGCCGGCGCGCTCGGGCGCGGCGCTGCCCGGTCCGTCGGCGGGCCGGCCGAACGCGAACCCGCAGCCGGCGCGGGCGGCGAGGTCGCCGTCGCCGGTGCAATCGACGAAGCAGCGGGCGGCCCAGGCCTCGCGGCCGGCCTTGCTCTCCGTGATCGCCACCGCCAGGCGATTGCGCTCATCCCGGGCCGCGGCGACCACCCGCGTGTGCAGCCGCACGTCCACCCCCGCCTCACGACACATCCGCTCCAGCAGCCACTTCATCTTCTCCACGTCGAAGGCGTTGTGCCGGCGGGCGCCCACCGCGTCAAGCCGCTCCTTGATCTCGGTCATGACGCCCGTCTTGTTGTCGTGGTCGAGAATCCACGCGAGCTGCCCGGCCGTCCACACCCCGCCAAGGCAGCCGTGCGTCTCGAGGAGGCGAACGCTCGCCCCGGTCCGGGCGGCGGCGATGGCCGCGGCGATTCCCC
>CAYFQS010000153.1:0-8337 GCA_964345245.1 uncultured Planctomycetaceae bacterium
GGCGCTGCTCCTGATGGTGATGCACCTGCACGATTATTCCGGGCCCCGGGGCCCGATCCGACAGCCGCATTTCGAGTGGTATCTCGGGGATGCGTGGGCGGAGCAACTCCGCTCCGCCGTGTTCGAGGCGCCGTCCTTGTCCTTGCCGTTGACCTTCGCCCGTCTCGGAGTGAACAGCCGTGCGATCCAGAGCCGCGCCGAGGAGGTGACTTCGCAGGTCGTCGAGTGGAGCGATGGACTGCACCGGGAAATCGAATCGTACTATGCCGACGTTTCCGCCGCCGATCTCGCCGCGCTGTTGGGCGACGCCCCCCCGAGGCCGCCGCGGGTGATGTTCGTGACCACGCGGTTCTCGACCGTGCTGCAGTACTCGACCCGTGACGCGGCCGCGGCGTTGGAACAACTCGGCTGGCGTTGCCGCACGGTCATCGAGCCGACCGACCATCACCGGATCACCGCCACCTTCATCCGTGCGCACCTCGCGGAGTTCCAGCCCGACGTGGTGTGGGTGCTCGATCACCTGCGTCGCGAATACTCGACGTGGTTCCCCGACAACCTGCCCTTTGTGTGCTGGATTCAGGACCACCTGCCGGGCCTCGGCAAGGTCGACGCGGGGCGGAGCGTGAAGCGGCGCGACTTCGTGCTCGCCCACCTCGGCTCGGCGCCGGTGTACCGCCGACTGTACCGCTACCCGCCCCGGCAGACCGTCGACATGCCCAAGCTCACCCGTATGCCAAGCTTGCCCGCGAGCCAGCGAAACGACGGCGAGGACATGGTCTACGTCTCGAACTGGTCGCGCACGCCGGAGCAGGTCATCGACGAGGTTCTGACTTACTACGCACCGCCGAAGGTTCGGCCGATCACCGAGCGGTGTTGCCGGCGACTGATCGAGCACTACGAAGGCGGCGGCAGTGTGGCGACGTTCCGCGAGGCCCGACGACTACTGGAGCCCTTGATCGACCGCGCCGCGCCAAACCTGGATGCGGAAGACCGGTATCGGGCGATGTTCCCGGCCTTCGATCGACTGAACAACTGCCTCTACCGGCAACAGGCGTTGAAGTGGGCGGCCGGGCTTGCCCGATCGCACGGACTCTCGCTGGGCATCTACGGCCGCGGGTGGGACCGGCACCCGGACCTGGCCGAGTTCGACCGCGGGCCGGTGGAGTACGGCGAGGCGCTGGAGGAGTTGACGCGGCGCACGAAGATCAATCTCCAGATCGTGCCCTACTTCTGCTTCCATCAGCGGCTGCTCGACGGACTGGCCGCGGGCGGATTCTTCCTCGTGCGGCACCACCCGGCGGATCGGCTGCTCCCCCGGCTCGTGCGATGGATCGAAGCGGGCGAGCCGGTGCCGGACGAACTGGCCGAAGAAGCCCGTGGATTGTGTGAGCTCGGCGACCAGGCCGACCCGGTGGAGATCGTGCGCGGCTATCGCGAGGCGGGCGCGCTGCTCGACGATGGCGGCGTGCTGCCCGAACTCGACGAGGTCAGTTTCACCGGCCGGGAGGACTTCGAACAGCTCGTGCTGCGGCACCTGGCTGATGAGGACCGCCGCCGTGAGATCGCGAACGTGCAGCGACGGAGCATCGCCCATCGCTTCAGCTATGTCGAAGGGTTGCGCCGCGTCACGCGATGGATGTCCAACCTGCTCGCCGAAGAGGCGGCGACGGACGGTCAAGGGAGGCCCGGCGAACATGGGTGACAACAGCGGGCGGATCATGGTCACCGGCGGGGCGGGGTACGTGGGGGCGCTGCTCACGCCGCGCCTGCTCGACGCCGGCTGGCGGGTGCGGGTGCTGGACCTGTTGATCTACGGCCGCGAGCCGCTCGCCGCTGTCGCCGATCACCCGAACCTCGAGATCATCGAGGGCGACATCCGCGAGATCGACCGGGTGCGCCGGGCCGTGGCCGACTGCGACGTGGTGATCCACCTCGCCTGCATCTCGAACGACCCGAGCTTCGAGCTCGATCCGCAACTCGGCAAGTCGATCAACTTCGATTCGCTCGAGCCGCTGGTGCGGGCGGCTCGCGACGCGGGCGTGCGGCGATTCGTCTACGCTTCGTCCTCCAGCGTCTACGGCATCAAGCAGGAAGAGAACGTCAACGAGGACATGCCCCTTGAGCCGCTCACCGACTACTCGAAGTTCAAGGCCATGGGCGAGCAGGTCGTCCAGCAACACCGCACGGACGACTTCGTCCCCGTGGTGCTTCGTCCGGCCACGCTGTGCGGCTATTCGCCGCGCCAGCGGCTCGACCTCACGGTCAACATCCTCACCAACCACGCGGTGAACAACGGGGTGATCAAGGTGTTCGGCGGGGAGCAGAAGCGGCCGAACCTGCACGTCGACGACATGGTCGACGCGTACCTGCACGTGCTCGGTCTGCCCGACGACGTCGTGGCGGAGAAGGTCTGGAATGTCAGCCACGTGAACCACACCGTCCGCCGGATCGCTGAGATCGTCCGGGACATGGTCGGGCCGGACCGCGTCGAACTCACCACGGTGCCCACCGACGACCAGCGGTCGTACCACGTCTCCGCGGCGAAGATCGAACGCGAGGTCGGTTTCACGCCGAAGCGGGGCGTGGAGGATGCGGTGCGTGACCTGATCGCCGCTTTCGATGCCAAGCGGCTGCCGGACTCGATGACCGACCCGCTGTACTTCAACATCAAGCGGATGCAGGAGCTGGCGCTGGCGTGAATCCACCCGTGACGCAATCCGCGGCCGGTCGGGCGTCCACTTCGTCCCTGCAAGTGCCGTACGTCAATCTCCCGGCCCAGCATGCGGCGATCCGCGAGCAACTGCTCGCGGCCGTCGGCCGGGTGCTCGATCACGGCCGGCTCATTCTCGGCCCCGAAGTCACGGAATTCGAGCGGCGCTTCGCCGATCTGTGCGGCGTCGAGCACGCGGTCGGCGTGGGCAGCGGCACCGCCGCCATCGCCCTGGCCCTCCGGGCCCTCGATATCGGCGAGGGCGACGAGGTGATCACCGCGCCGAATTCGTTCATCGCCACCGCCGCGGCGATCGAGAGGGTTGGCGCCAGGCCTGTCTTCGTCGACGTGGCCGACGATGCAGACATCGACGCAGCGCTGATCCCGGCCGCGATCACGGCCCGCACCCGGGCGATCATGCCGGTGCACCTGTCCGGGCGAGTGGCGAAGATGGACGCAATCCTCGATCTCGCCGAGCGGCACGGATTGCTCGTGATCGAGGACGCCGCCCAGGCCGTGGGGGCCGAGCATGACGGTCGGCGAGCGGGGGGGGGCGGTGTCGCCGGGTGTTTCTCGCTGCATCCGCTGAAGAACCTCGGCGCGACGGGGGACGCCGGCGTCGTGACCACGTCTGACGCCGGGCTCGCCCGCAAGCTCCGCCTGCTTCGCAATCACGGGCTGCGCGACCGCGATCACTGCGACGTCTTTGCCGACAACAGCCGGCTCGACACGGTGCAGGCGGCGATGCTGCTGGTGAAGCTCAACCACCTGCACGCGTGGACGGAAGCCCGACGCCGCCATGCCGCGGCGTATCGGCGCGAGCTCGCCGAACTGGTCCGCGTCCCGGGCGAATCCCGCCGCGAGAAGCACGTCTACCACTCCTTCACCATCGAGACCGGCCGGCGGGAAGAATTGCGGGATCACCTCGCCGCACGCGGGATCGAGACAAAGGTCTACTACCCCGTGCCCATTCATCTGCAGGGGGGCGCAGCCCACCTCGGCTATCAGCTCGGTGATTTCCCCGTCGCCGAACGACAGGCCGAGCGCATCCTCTCGCTGCCCGTGTACCCGGAGCTGACCGATGCCCAGCGTGACGCCGTGATCGCCGCGGTGCGCGAGTTCTTTTCCGCGAAGCGCTGAGTGACGGTCGAGTGCGGGGATGGGACTCAAGACGAAGTGTGGAGCCGGCCGTGTGTTCTCGAGGCCGGCGGGAGAAGCGCTGAAGCGAGGTCGCGATAAGGTGATGAGACGCCCCTCGCCGAACGGGCAAAGTTTATAATCGCCGCCATGACACGACACCGATTGCACGACGTGGGCCGGTCGATCCACATCGCCGTCATGGTGATGATCGGCTTCGCCCTGGCCGGCTGTGATGACTGGAAGCAGTTTGACTCCGCGGCCGGGCTGCTGACGACGTTCAACGTCGACAGTGTGGAGATCGACGGCCGGCAGCTCATCCGCATGCACAGCAGGCGGGCGCTGGTGCTGATCGACCCCCGCGGCGGGCGGATCGTCGATTACCACCTGCACGATCGGACCGGCGCCTTCTACACCGGCGAGAAGGCGAAGCAGACGTCCCGCGCCGAGCGGCTTGCCCGCGCCTACGAGGCCCGGCCGAACGTGCTCGAAAACGCCGCGTGGCGCACCGACACCTTCGCCGCCGATCCCGCCCTCGACGGCGAGCGGATGTGGGTGGTCGACGCGAAGATGATGGTCCTCGAACTGCTGAGTGAGAACTTCGCGGGGCTCCGCTATCGCAAGGCGTACGAAATCAACGACAGCGGCGTGCTCGAATTGCACGTCACGCTGGAGAACATGCGCAGTCAGCCGGTGTCCCTCGGGGCGGACTCCGTGCTGACGATCGGCGAGCCGGCCGAAGCGGGTCGCTACCTCGAGCACTATCGCGTCGGTGAGCAATGGCTGTCGCGCCAGGTTGTGCTCGGACCGGACCACGGCGTGATGCCGGCGGAGGCGACCGGTCCGTTCCACTTCCCGCCGCGGCAGGTCGAAGGCCACGGTGAGCTGAGCTGGCTGGAACGCTGGTGGATCACCCCGGCGGAAGGCGAGTTCGCCGAACAATCGCCGGCATCGCCGCCGAGCGAGTAGGGCGGTGCCGTGCGGCTCGCCTTGCTTCAGCGAACACGCTTTCGCTCGCTCGCCATGAGCACTGGCGTCCGCATCGCTCCGTGGTGAATCCGGTCGGCTGCCGGATGCTTGCCCGCCCGGTTTGTCGTATCATGGGGAGCAATGCATGAAGTGCGGAGATGTGGCGTGATGCGTTCGGGGTTGTTTTGGCTTTTCCTGGTGTTGAGCGTGCTGGCCGCCGCGCCCGTGGGGGCGGCGTGGGAACCGACGCCGGCCGAGTTCGTCGAGATCTCGCCGCCCGCCTCGCCTCCCGTGCTCATGGCCGCCCGGCGGACCGACGAGCACCTCGAACTGCTCTTCGAGATCAAAGCCCTGAAGTCGGGCGCGGCCGACGTGTCGATGACGCTCGGCGTGGCGGCGGAGCGTAAGCTCGTGCTCACCGACGCCGACGCTCAGGCCACGCGCCGGGCGGGCAAGGCCCGACTGCTTTTCCAGATTCCCAAAGGCGAGCTGATCGATCGCGAGACGCAGTGGGTCAAGCTGCGGATCGGGGCGTCTGTGTCGTGGGCGGGCGGGGCATTCGGCGGACCGCTGCAACGCGAGCGGCTGATGCACCGCAGCGGCGCGCCCCACGCCGGGCTCGCCGACGATCCCGCGGAGTGGGAGGCGTTCGACATCCTCGCCCACGAGACGATGATCGCCGACCGCGAGCACGGCATCTACGTCGAGCTTGAGCAACCGATGGCGGGCAAGGCGACGGTGGTGATCGAGGACGCCCAGGGCCGGCGGATTCGCAACCTGCTTGCCTCCGAGCCGCTGGACAAAGGCCCGCATCGCATCCGCTGGGACGGCCGAGACGAGGTGGGCAACGTCGTCAAGCCGCAAACGTATCACTGGCGAGCGGTGCACCATCCCGGCATTGAGCCGGACTACCTGTTCTCTTTTGCCGCGGGGGGCACGGGCAGTTGGCGGACCATCGGGCCGGACGTCTCGTGCTTCATCGCGGCGGCGTCGAACAAGGATTTCGTGTTCCTCGCCGCGCCCCGCGCCGACCGCGGCCAGTCGATCGTCGCCTTCGATACGAGCGGGCAGTTCGTGCGCAGCTTTGACCCGCCGCCGGGCACGGGCGTGGGCACGGTGGACCTCGCCGCCGACACCGGGTTTCTCTATGTCGCCCACGACGGCTATCCCCGGGGGCACACCATCGACCGCGGCAACCCGAAGTGGCGGGCATTGCAGACGCTGACCGTCACCCGCTACGACGTGACCACCGGCGAAGCGGTGGCCTGGCCGAACGGCCAAGTCGCGCTGCCGGTGAGCAAGCTCGACCTCGGGCCGGGCTCGTCGCATCCGAAGTGGGACCGGGGCTTCAACCTCGGCGGGATCGCCCACGTGGGCGAGAAGCTCTACGTCAGCAGCCGCGCGGAGGAGGCGATCATCGTGATCGAGGAATCGACCGGCCGCATCCTCCGCCGCATCAAGGTCGACCGCCCCGGTCCCGTCGCCGTCTTCCGCAGCAGCGTGCTCAGTCTCGAACTCATCGCGGTGTCGGGCACCGGCATCGCCCACGTCGACGTGCTGGCCAACGAAGTCCACCGGATGATCTACGACCTGAAGATCGAGCCCCGCGGTCTCACGGTGGACAAGACGGGGCAGATTTTCGTGACCGACGGCGAGACCCACACCGTCCGGGTCTACGACAAGCACGGGATGGAGGCCCAGCAGATCGGCACGCCGGGCGGCCCCTACGCCGGGCGGTACGAGCCGGAGCGGCTGGTGAATCCGGCCGGCCTTGCCCTGGCCCATGACGGGCGGCTGTGGGTGACCGAGCAGCGGTGGAACCCCAAGCGGGTGTCGATCTGGGACCCGCTTGCGGGCGAGGTCGAGCAGGAGCGTTTCGGGCCCACGCCCTTCGGCGCGGCGGGCGGCGGGTTCGATCCGGCGGACGAATCGAGTTGGATCGGCCTGATGTGCCGGTGGAAGGTCGACTTCGAGAAGCAGGCCGCCACCCCGACGCATGTGCTCATGCCCGTGGCCCACCTCGGCGGGCGGTTCGTCGCCGAGCGTTACCACACGGTGCGGCAGGATGATCGCACGTACCTGATCGGCATCGGCAAGGTCACGATCATCTCGGAGCAGCAGGCGGACGGTTCGATCCGCGACGTGGCGTTGATCGGCTCGACGCGGCGGCTGGTCGAGGCGTGCGGCGGGAACCCGCCGGAGGCGCTCGCGCCCGCGCTGCGCCGCGCCCATCGCAGCCGCAAGCCGATGGACCCGGCCGAGCCCGGCCACGGCGTGCTGTGGGTGGACCGCAACGGCGACGGGCGATGTCAGGAAGACGAGTTCGACTTCGCGGTGTCGGCCGATTCGTTCGCCGGCGCTCCCTGGGGCCACGCGCCGAGCGACCTGACGCTTCGCGTGCCGGCGGTGCGGAAGGGCCAGCATGTGCTGGTGAATCTGAAGCCCACGGGTTTCCACGGCAGCGGGGCGCCGAAGTACCCGGACCTCGACGCCGCGGTCGCCGCGGCCGTGCCCATCGACATCGACGAGCAAGAGACCGAGACCGCCACCGACCGCTTCGGCAACACCGTGGTCAACGCCTCACCGTTCATGAAGAGCTTCACGCCTTTCGGCGAGATGCTCTGGCGGTACCCGAATCACTGGCGGGGCGTCGAGGGCTCGGCCGAGGCGCCGCTGCCCACGCCGGGGCAAATCCAGGGCGCGTTGTTCTTCGTCGGCATGACGCCCTTCGATGGCAAGTCCGACGTGTTTGTCCTCTCCGGCAACCATGGGCGGTTCTTCCTGATGACCTCCGATGGGCTTTATCTCGACGAGATGTTCAAAGACGTGCGCCTGGGCGGGAAGGTGGACGCCTACTGGATCGGCGGGGAAGCGTTCGGCGGGTATTTCTCCAAGGCCGAGAACAGCGCCGAGTACTACCTGCAGTCCGGCCACCGCGACTATCGCATCTTCCGGATCGACGGCCTGAACGAAGCGGAGCGTTCGAAGGGCGTAGTGAAGGTGAGCCATCGTCAGATGGTGGCGGCGGACAACGAACTCCGCCGCGCCGCCGCCCGGCGACGGGCCGCGGCCGGCGAGACGCCCCATGCGACGATCCCCTTCCTCGAAACCTCGCCGGATATCGACGGCATGGCCGACGACTGGTCCGGCGGCGAGGTCATCGAGTGGTCTCGACCGGGCAAGCCGCCGGTTGAAGTGCGCTGCGGCTACGACTATCGCCGGCTCTACCTGCACTTCCGCGTGCAGGACGATTCGCCGTGGATCAACAAGGGCGAGGATTTCACCGCGCTGTTCAAGACCGGCGATTGCGTGGACGTGAAGCTCGGCGCCGACCCGGCGGCCGACCCGACGCGCACGCAGCCGCTGCCGGGCGACATCCGCGTGCTCATCGCGCCGCGCGAGGGCGACAAGCCCATCGCGGTCGTCTACCGCTATCGCAAGTTGAACGCGACCGGCGGGAAGACGTTCAAATCGGCGTGGCGGGGGGGGGCGGGCGGCGGGGACAAAAAGGGGGGCCTCCC
>CAYFQS010000154.1:0-8289 GCA_964345245.1 uncultured Planctomycetaceae bacterium
GTCCGGGCCGGGTCTGCCCGATCAGTTCGATCGCGCACTGTCCGATTTCCAGTTGCTGTGAATTCGTTCGATTCGTGTCCTGGGGCATTGGTTCCTTTCTGAACTTCGACGCGCCGTCCACACCAAGTGGCAGACGCGGCGGCGAGGCGTTTGCTACTTCCTGCCACCATATCCGACTCCCCGCCCTCCGACCACGCCTCTTCTGCGGCGTCGTCCGGCCCCGGGCGGAACGGCTGTACCGGCTTCGCCGCCAGTCCGTATCGCACGAGGCAACCGTCGCACCTGGGCGCGCAGGTCAAGTATGCGTGCCATTATCGTACCATGTAGATCTTGCCCGTCAATAGCTCGTAAGCGGCAGGCATATCGGTCATTTCAAGAAATTCACGGAAAACCCTTGACACATCCAACGCTTGTGGTACGATCAGAAAAGTAGGCATCGTACCAGAGGCACCTCATGTCGCCAGAGACGCAAATCAACCCCGAGATCGGAAGCAACTCGCGCGACCCCGCTCGATCGCCCCGAGCGACGGTGATTCGCCACGTCCACGAACTGCTGCGGACGGGTGCCGTCCGTCCCGGTGAGCCGGTGCCCTCCGAGCGGGCGCTGACCCGGGAGCTGGACGTACACCGCGACACGGTGCGCGGCGCGATCCGGGTGCTGCAGGATCAGGGGCTGTTGCGGAAGCAAGCCAACGGCCGTTGCGTGGTTCAGGGCGTCGCGGAAGCGGCGAGAAAGACCAACCGCGCGGGCGTCACGGTCTGCATGCCGGACCTCTCCGATGACCACAATCGCAGGCATCTGCAATCCGGTTGGGCCGAGCGAATCGGGCAGGGCGCGGTGGCCGAATCCCGCCGGACCGGGCGGTCGGTGACCATCATGCCGCCGGGGCAGTTGAACGAGTCGGGGTTGACCGAGTTCCGCATCGCCCCGCCGCGCGGCCTGCTGATCGCGGATCTGGCCGCCAGGGGCGAGGTGCTCGACCGCATCGCCGAACTCGCCCCGCAACTGACCTGCCCGGTGGTGGCCTACGGCAGCCACCCGCGATGGGCGAAGCTCGACCGCGTCGTCTCCGACCACCGCCGCGGCGCCGCCATGTTGTACGAGTGGCTCTGGCAGCGCGGCCGGCGGCGGATCATGCAGGTGCTCGGGCCGATGTCCTCCGAAACGCAGCCATGGATGCAGCAGCGCATCGCCGGCTACCGCGAAGCCGCCGCCCGACTCGGCAGCGACTACGACAACGTGATCCACATCCCCGAGCGGCCGGCTCACGCTCGCCGGGCCGGCGAGGCGGGATTTCTCGACGATGCACGCCACCTGGTCGGTCATCTGGCCGAGCACCTGGCCGGCCCCCACGCCGCCGACGCCATCATGTGCCCCAGCGACGGCCAGGCGATCACCCTCGCCGCCGCCTGTCGCCTGCTCCACCTTGAGCCCGGCGAGGACGTGGTCATCGTCGGCTACGACAACTATTGGCGGGACGTGCCGAGTCGGAAGTTCGAGCCCTACGCCCCGCCGGTGACGGTCGATAAACGCAACGCGGAAATGGGCGCCGCCATGGTCCGACTGCTGCAGGATCGGCTCGACGACGAGTTGCCCGACGAGCCCGCTGTCCGCCGCATCGACCCGGTGCTCGTGGAGACCGACGAAACCGATGCCGACGCGAGCGTCGAATCTTTCACACATTCCCGGAAAGGAGAAACCATAGAGCACAAACCACCCAGTTGAGCGCCCGCGTCGGGCGCGCCATCACCACCATCGCAGCAAGAAGCGCAATACATGCAACCATCACGAATCACTTTTGAAAGCTCAAACCGAGGAGAACGAATCATGACCGAATGCACGAACGTCCGAAACCTGAAGATACTGGCCCTCGCCGCGTGCGTCCTCGCCTTGACCGGCGTAGCGCAGGCGGCGATCGTGACCAATGTGGACTTCATCAGAGGAAATGACGCGGCGTATAGCGGCCCGGGCGTCGTCAACCCGAGCGAAACGTTCTGGAATACAATCGCCGTGAACCAACTGCCGACCGGGGGACGAACACTGGAGAACCTGAGCGATTCGACCAACACACTGACCACCGATATTGACATCACCGTCGTGAAGGGGCAGGCCTACGGGAGCGGAAACCCGGACACAGAAAACCACATCGGCGACGGCCTGCTGGACAGCGGAATCGGCAACGATGCCGAAATTCTGCTCAGCGACCTCGATTCGGCACTGACCTATGACCTGTACGTCTATCACAGCACCGGCGTGGAGGATCGAGGGGCGAATTACACCGTCGATGGCGTCGACAAGTCGGCAGCCAACGCCGCAGGGAACGACAATACTTTCATCGAAGGCGAAGACTTCGTAGTGTTTGGCGCGGTGGCTCCCGATGCGAGCAATGAGATCAGCATCTTGGTGAATTCCGGGCCGAACGCCGGTGCCGCCGGTCTCCAGATCGTCGCGGTCCCCGAGCCGGCGAGCTTGACGCTGCTCGGCCTCGGCGCCGCGGCGCTGGTTGCTCGACGACGGAAGTGACCACATATTCACGCTCCAGGCCGGGAGACCGGCCTGCGGCGTTTTGCCGTTCAGCGATTCCCCTTCACTCAACGAGGTGCGACATGAACCCACATCCGCCGAAACGTCTCGCTTTCACGCTCATCGAGTTGCTCGTCGTGGTCTCGATCATCGCGGTATTGATCGCGATGCTTTTACCGGCGCTCAGCCAGGCGCGTGACGCCGCCAACGCCGTCTACTGCGCCGCGAATCTGCGGCAGGTCAATATCGCCGCCTCCTCCCAGATGACTGAGCAACAGGGAAGGGTGGTCATCGACGACGGCCAGACCTATGGCGGCAACCACTACACCGGCGAGCGGGCGCTGTGGCTCGGGTCGCTGTCGAAGTACATCACTTCCGAAGACTTCGAACCCACGGCCAAGCTCCGCGACGCCGCGGACCAGACCGAGGCGTTCTTCACCGCCACCAAGGTGTACCGGTGCCCGCTGGACAAGGGGCTGTCGGCCCCGTTCCACGCCGCCGACCCGCAGCACCATCGCCCGGCGAGCTACGGCACGCCCGCGGTGCTCGCCGCCTTTCGGCCGACCAGCGGGGACTGCCAGGTCAACCCCTTCTCCAACGGTCGGGTCACCGCCCCCTACCACGCGTTCAACGAACTGCCCCGCCCCGGCGGCATGGTCTTCCTGCAGGAGGTCCAGGCGACGTCCGGCCCCAGCGCCCAGCACAAGGACGGGCGCGAGTACCGGCTGATCAACTCGATCTGGAACAATCCCAACGGCTCGTACCATCATGCGATGAAGGCGAACTTCGCCTTTTTCGACGGTCACGTGGAGCAGCTCTCCCGCCCACCCCACGCCCTGACCCATCGCACCGGCGATACGGTGCAGTTCCTCGACGGCGGCACGATGATCACCGACGGCGCGCAGGGTTTCCTCAACGAGTTCTTTAACGGCAACTGCCCCTGAGGGCGAGACGCAAGGTTCGCGCGTCTCGATCCACACATTGCCTGGCGAAACGAACGCATGAAATATCATCCACGATCAGGTTTCGGTTTTACCCTCCTCGAACCGGCCTTCGAGAAGCTCAGGACAAGTCGACGAGCTTTTACGCTCATCGAGTTGCTCGTGGTGGTCTCGATCATCGCGATGTTGATTGCGATCCTGCTGCCGAGTCTGAAAGAGGCGCGGGACGCGGCGCGGGTCACCGTGTGCATGAGCAACGAGCGGCAGGTGTGGCTGGGCATGCGTCTTTACGCCTCGTCTTATAAGAACATGCTGCCCGCGCCGCAGGGGGCGGATTTGATCCCGAGCGAGAACTCGTGGCATGGCCGGGGCTGGGACGAGGCGATCGCCCCGTTTCTCGGGGTGGAGGTGACCTGGAACACGAATGCCAGGCCGCCCAAAGACGTCGATGTCCCCGTGCTGCGCTGCCCGCTGGACTCGAGGGCGGCAAAGCGGGATCGGGCCTGGCGCTCATACGCGATGAACACCGGCGACGCGGTCAACGCCTTCCTCGCCCGGCGCGACGGGATCGCCGCGGACACCGACGAACCGCTGCGCCTCGATTCCTTTATTCCGGCCGGCAAATTCGTCGGGGCGCGGGCCGATATTCTCATCCTCGGCGACTACTACATGGACAGTATTAACGGCCGCTTCGGTGACCGGCGGGGCATCCGCGACAAGTCGCGGTGGGATAACTGGGACCCGTGGGCCTACCGGTTCCATCCGCTCGAACCCCAGACCCGCAACGCCCTGTTTCTGGACGGCCACGTGGAGACGATCGCCCGTAAGTGGAACGGCGGCTGGTGGCGCGAGCACCACACCGCCTACACCATGCCCCACTTCCGGGATGGCAAATGACGCGAAACCGCCGGACGAACAAAGCAATGCTTGAGGCGCCGGACGGCGGCCCAACCATCAACGCCCCCGTGATGCGGGCGGGGCTTGAATGTGTAAGCGCGCACCGCCTGGGAAGTGAATTGCGACCTTCTTCAGTCAAGAGAGGTAGTCCAGATGCGAGGCAACGACAGAATCAGGTATGTCGCCGCGTTCGCGGCGATGGCGGCCATCGGCGGGCTCGGCGTTCCGGCCCGCGGCCAGGCGGAAGACGGATCAGTTGATTCGGCGCAGATTCCCGTGCGATTCGCGCTGGACCAACCGGGCCACGTGACGCTGGTGATCGAGGACGAAGCGGGCCGGCGGATACACAACCTCGTCAGCAACACATGGTTCGAGGCCGGCGAGCACGTGCTGACGTGGGACGGCTACGACGTGGGGTACAAGCACGGCAAGGAACAAAAGTACGACGTCGAGCGACACCTCGTCGAGCCGGCCGCTTACCAGGTGCGCGGACTGGTCCGCGGCGAGATGGGATTGAAGTACATCGCCTCGGCCCAGGCGCCGGGCAGTCCGCCATGGCTCACCGCCGATCGTTCGGGAGCGTGGCTCGCCGATCACACCCCGCCGTCGGGCATGCTGTTTCTGCCGGAGGGATCGCCGCACGGCGACCAGCCGCAGAT
Source organism: uncultured Planctomycetaceae bacterium (assembly GCA_964345245.1). Lineage (GTDB taxonomy): Bacteria > Planctomycetota > Phycisphaerae > Phycisphaerales > Zrk34 > CAYFQS01. The sequence goes on from CAYFQS010000154.1 coordinate 5,022, forward strand.
GCTCGTCTCGGCGCCCACCGGTGAAGCCGGGCACAGCATCATGTTCCTGAACATGGAAGGCACGAAGCTCTGGGGCGGGAAGATTCGGGGTTGGAGGTCGGGCAAAGTCAACGCACGCGACACCGGCGAACAGGCGTCGAGTCGGCATTACGCGTATTCGCTGGTCGAGAACACGCGGCTATACGGGTTACGGCGGGGCGTCGATGATCCGCGCAACCTGTACGACGAGCTGATGCAGATCGATGTGCCGGATGTGCCCGAAGGCGCGGAGGACTGGAACTGGCTGGAAGTCGCGGCCCGGCAGGGCATGGCGGCGCACAACCGCACTTTGGTCGTCAGCTTCACGCGGGCGAATCGGCTGCTCGTGGTGAAGCTACCGGATGACGGTCGCAAGGCCGAGCAGGTGGCGACGATCGAGGTCGATGACCCGCGCGGGCTGGCGTTTGACCGGCGTGGTCGTCTGCACGTGGTCAGCGGCCGGCGTGTGCTGCGCTATGACGATGCGCGGTTGGCTGAAGGCAAGCTGGGGCGGCCGCGCGTGGTGATCGCGCCGGGCGAACTGATCGACCCGGGGCGACTGATGATCGCTCCGGACAATCGGCTGTACGTGGCCGACCTCGGCGAGCGGCACCAGGTGCGCGTGTACAACGCGACGGGGCGGCTTTCGCATACGATCGGCAAACCCGGCGGGCCGCAGTTCGGGCTGTACGACGAGACGCGAATGGCCCGTCCCGCGGGCATGGCCGTCGACGATCGCGGCCGGCTGTGGGTCGCCGAGCTGGACTACGGCCCCAAGCGCATCAGCCGGTGGAATGCCGAAACGGGCGCGTTCGACCGTGCCTGGTACGGCCCGCCGAAGTACGGCGGCGGCGGCCAGCCCGACCCGCGCAACCCGGCGCGGCACTTCTACTCCAGCGGATTACAGGGCATCGAGTTCATCATCGATCTGGAGAATGACACCTCCAAGCCGCGCTCGATTTATTGGCGGAAGGGCCATAGCCCCGGACGCTGTCCCGGGACGAGCGTCTACCGGGAAGGCCGCCATTACATGGTGAACAACTTCTTCGGGTCGAGCTACTTCACCAAGGGCGGTGGTGACGTATTTATCTACGATGAGCAGCGGGGCGTGGTGGAGCGCGTGGCGCACATCGGCCGGCCGCCGGGCAAGGACGGACCGCCCGACGAATACCTCGGCGTCAAGCTGGATGATTACCCCGCGCTCAAGGCCAAGCTCGTCCGCGAGGCCTACCAGGGCCACTTCAAGAGCCGGTTCATGATCTGGTCGGACCTGAACCGCGACGGCAAGCCCTCCGTGGAAGAGGTGCAGGCGACCAACTTCGGCATGAAGCCGGTGAAACGCGACTTCGGCGGGGTGACCTTCGCCCGTGATCTGTCCATCACCACGACCAAGGACGTGCACATCCCCGCGCCGACCTTCAACGAGCGCGGCGTGCCGATGTGGAAGCTGAATGAGTGGACCAGCTTCGCCGGCGGGCACGGTGAATTCCTCTCCGACGTGATCAACGCCGACGACGGGATGTTCATCTACACCATGGGTGGATATGGCTCACCGCGGGTCGCACGCGGGTTCCGCGACGGTGAATTGATCTGGAAGATCAACGGCTGGGGCGGGGCGGGTCGGACCGATCCGATCGCGGCACATCCGGGCGACCTGATTAACGCGCAGCGGAACATCGGCTTCCCCTTCACCCCGACCGAGGGCGACGCCGGGCAGATGTTCATCCTCAACGGCTTTCACGGGTCACTGTATGTGCTCACGATCGACGGACTGTTCGTGACCGACCTCGGCGGCGACCAGCGGACGCATCCCGTGCTCAGCTACCCCCGGGCCGAGCCGGGCATGATCGTGCGGGATGTTTCGTTCAAAGGCGAGCACTTCTGGCCCGCGGTGGTGCAGATGGCCGACGGCTCGGTCCGGGTGCGCGCCGGCAAGGAAAGCGACAGCCACTTCGAACTGGTCGGCGCCGAGACGATCCGCCGCGTCGGCCCCTGGTCGGTGCGGGTCAAGCCCGACCACCTCGCCGGCATGCCCAGGACGAAGATTATCCCCGGTGAAGCCCGCGAGGTGGACAAGACCGGGGAAGTCCGGCTGGTCGACCGCGCCCCGAAACTCGACGGGCAACTGGACGAATGGTCTGATGCCGCGTGGATGACCATCGACGCTCAGCTCGACGTGCATGCTGCGGCGCGCATGCACGACGGCATGCTCTATGCCGCCTGGCGGACGGATGATCCGAAGCTGCTGGCCAACGACGCCGGCGACGGCTGGCCCTACGCATTCGCCACCGGCGGCGGGCTCGACCTCATGGTCCGCACCCGAGCCGGCCGCAACGACAACCACCCCATCGAAGGCGACGTGCGGTTGTTCGTGACGCGGCTGAACGATCCGGTCGCCGGACCCGTCCTCGCCGTGCGCTACCAGCAGGTCGGCGGCGAAGGCCAGTCGATTCAATACACCTCACCGGTCGGCGAAGTGCAGTTCGACAGCGTGCGCGACGTCAGTGAGCAGGTGCGTCTCGCCCAGCACGACGGTGGGTATGAGCTGGCCGTGCCACTGGACGTGCTCGGGCTGGACGGCGTGAAGCCGGGCTTGACCATACGCGGCGACGTGGGCGTGCTGATCGGCGATGGCAGCGAGACCCGCCGCCGCGTCTACTGGCACAACCGCGCCGCCCAGACGACCAGCGACATCCCCAGCGAAGCCAGACTCATGCCCGACAAGTGGGGGCGTCTGAACTGTCGATGAATGTGCCGTTCGCCCCCGCGCGGCTTCCAATCGACAACGGCAGCGAAGGACAAACATGGCACTACCCCTTATGCGGATTCTTCAATCGTTCGTGTTTGCCAATCACGGGCCGAGCGGATTGCCCGGGCGTCGGTGCGTGTTCACGGCCCAGGCGGCGCGAACCGTCGCGGCTACGGTTATTGCGGCGTTGCTGGTCACGTCGAACGCGGCCATCGCCGGGGAAGTCGACGACACGGCGGCGCAGTCGGCCGGGGGCGACTGGTCCTCCGCGGATGTCGGAGAAGTTCCGGTCAGCGGCGGGATGGAGCCGAACGGACGGGGCCTGATCGTTGCCGAGGACAACGACGAGCAGAAGAACATGCTCTTCTACTGGTCGCCGCCGGGTCTGCCGCGTCCTGCCGCCACGGGCCCGGCCGAGCGCTTCGTGCGTCCGGACGGCGCGCCCTCGGACGTTCAGGCGGCGTATCACAATGTGCCGGTCACCGCGCTGGTCGAAGATTG
>CAYFQS010000155.1:0-8191 GCA_964345245.1 uncultured Planctomycetaceae bacterium
AGCCGGGCTCGCGGGTCGTGCTCGTGGGCGAATCGGGCACGGGCAAGAGCACGATGATGTCGCTGTTGCCGCGGTTCTACGACATCCAGGACGGCGCGATCCATATCGGCGATCAGGACATCCGCCACGTGACGATCAAGTCGCTTCGGAAACAGATCGCCGTGGTGCCCCAGGAGCCGGTGCTGTTCAGCGGGACGATCAAGGAGAACATCGCGTACGGCCGGCGCAGCGCGACGGACGAGCAGATCCGGGAGGCCGCCCGCCAGGCCAATGCCGAGCGTTTCATTCTCGAGCTCGAGGAGGGATTCGACACGGAAGTGGGCGAGCGCGGCGTGGGGCTGAGCGGCGGGCAGATTCAACGCCTCGCCATCGCCCGCGCTTTCCTCAAGGACCCGGCCATCCTCATCATGGACGAGGCGACGAGCAACCTCGACGCCCACAGCGAATCGCTCGTGCTCCAGGCGATCGACCGCCTCGCCCAGGGACGCACCACCTTCATCATCGCCCACCGCCTGTCGGTGGCCCGCGAGGCGGACAAGATCATCGCCCTCGCCGAAGGGAAGGTCGCCGAGACCGGCACCCACGAAGAACTGCTCGATCAGGGCGGCGTCTACGCCGGGCTCTACGAGCGCCAGGTCGGCGTGGCGGGCTGAGTGATGGACGATGGGACGCACCGCGAACTCGATGAACTGTTCGGGCGACTGCCATCGGGGCGGCGGTTGCTGCTGGGAATCGCCGGCCCGCCCGGCGGGGGCAAGAGCACCTTCGCCCGCGACCTCGCGCAGCGGGCGGCCGAACACGTCACCGCCGCCGTGGTCCCCATGGATGGTTTTCACCTGCCCAACGCGCGGCTCGACGCCCGCGGCATGCGCGACCGCAAGGGCGCGCCGCATACCTTTGATGTCGAGCGGTTCGTGCGACTGCTCGATGAGCTTCGCCGCACGCCGCCGCGGCGCGTGACAGCCCCGAAGTACGACCGCGATCTGCACGAGCCGGTGACGAGCGCGATCGAGATCGGCGAGAACGCGCGCCTCGTGATCGTGGAGGGCAACTACCTGCTGCTCGACGATCCACGGTGGGGCGGGGCGCGGCGCCGGCTGGACGAGGTGTGGTACATCGCCACGCCCATCGACGAGGCGATGCGTCGGATTCGCGCGCGTCACATCGCAGGCGGCTGTACGCCGGCCGAGGCCGAGGCAAAAGTTCGCCGCAACGACCGTCCGAACGCCGAGCTCGTTGAGAACACCCGCCACCGCGCCGACCGCGTGATCACGTGACGCCGCCGGCCCGCCCTCCCTTCGGCGAGGCGTGCGGACGCTCTGCAAGCCAGGTAACGATCCAAGCTGCCACGTCGGCACTCACGTCAGCTCGGCGTAGCGCTGCATGAACGCGCGGGCGCGGTCGGGGTCGACGGGGGCGGCGGGCCGGCCGTTCCGCTTGATCGCGGTGCCGACGATGAGCCCGTCGAGGTGCGGGAGGTAGTCGGCGAGATTGTCGGCGGTCGCGCCGCTGCCGAGGTAGACCGGCGTGTCGCCGGCGGCGCTTCGGACCTGGCGCAGTTCGGTCATGTCCGCCGGCCGGCCGGTGCCGCTGCCGGAGACGACTACGCCGTCGGCCCCGCCGCGCTCGACGAGGTCCGCCACCTGTTCGGCGAGGTCCCGGTCGGCGAGCGGCGCCGAGTGCTTCACGTTCACGTCGGCGACGATGGCCACGCGCTCCGCCCGCAGCGCAGCGCGATCGCGCAGCAGGTCGTGGGCGATGCCCTGGACCACGCCCTGGTCGGTCAGCCGGGCGCCGGTGAGCACGTTGACGCGGATGAACGCCGCCTCGGTCGCGGCGGCGATGGCGAGGGCGCTTTGCCCGTCGTTGCGAAGCACGTTCACTCCGACCGGCAGGTCGATCTCGCGGCGAAGGTCGGCGAGCAAGGCGGCCATGGCCGCCACCGTGGCCGCGGGCGCGCGACCGGGGAAAAACGGCGCGTCGCCGAAGTTCTCCACCATCACCCCGTGAAACCCGGCGTCCGCAAGCGCCCGCGCGTCGGCGAACATAGCGCTGCGCACGTCGTCCATCGTCCCGCCGTACCGCGGCGAGCCGGGCAGCGGCGCCAGGTGCGTCATGCCGATGATGATGGGCAGCGTGGCGGGCATGGGCGGATTGTATCCGGGGACATGCGGGGCGGCGATCCGGGCGGCGATCCGGGGCTTCGCGTGGTCGCTGAGGCGACCTCGCTCAGCCCTCGGCTTTTGCGCGATCCTCGCTCAGCCCTCGGCTTTATTCAGTCTCGAGTAACGGGGCGATGCGGTCGCGGACCTTGTCGAAGTGGGTGCGCTCGGCGAGGAGATTCCCCTCGTACTTCTCGCACAGGTCGAAAAACCGCCGCACCGGTTCGCGCTGGGATGCGATCAGGTCGGCCGGGGGCGCGGTGTCGCCGGCCAGGAAGGCCTGGTAGTTCGAGCGCATCCACCGGTAGAACGGCTCGCACGCCATCCGGTGCATGGTGAGCGACGCTTTTTCGACGCGCCGCCGCACCGCGTCGCTCTTTGCCGAGACCATCGCCTGCTCGAACAGCTCCGTGCCTCGCTCGACGAGCGCGGCGTCGATGCCGTAGTCCGCCGGCGCGCCGAAGCAGTGGCGGTGGATGCCGCGTGCCGCGGCGTTGTCGTGGATCAGCGCGACGTACTGTCGGATCGGCCCCGCCGCCTCGCCGTAGTGCAGCGTGATGAACTCGTCAATCAGCGCCTCGCCGTCCAGGGCCGGGTCCCACATCAGCCGGCTGATCACGTAGTTCCGCAGGTCCTGCAGCTCCGTCGATTTCCCCCCGCCCGCGGCCTGCATGAACAGCCCCCGGGCGTTGTTGGCCACGAAGTATTTCACGTTCGGCCCGATCACCCGCAGGTTGGGCACCGGGCAGAAGTAGTCGCGGAAATTCGTGTTGTAGTTCCACACGTGCACCTGGTCGCTGATCTTGCCCCAGCCGGCCAGGTCGTCGCAGAACGCGCGGTTCTGCTCGCAGTCCGGGTCGTCGATGGGGTGCATCACGCAGCACTCGATGCTGCAGAGTTGGATCGCCACGTTGTCCCGCGGTTTCATGTGCTTCGGCGGCTTGCGGGAATACTGGTATGCCAGCGTCCCCACCTGCACGCCGGGGTGCTGCTCCGCCACCGCGTCCGCGACTTCGTTGACCAGCGTCAGCAGCGCGCCCATGTGCGTGCCCTCCCGCTCGTCGATCGCCGCGCACTGCTCGCACCGGCAATACATGCGGTTGTCGTTCTGGCTTACCGAGATGTTGATCCGCTCCGGGTGCTTGTCGAGGTAATCCAGCACGCCTTCGGTGATGAGACGCTTCACCGCGGGGTGGGTCATGCACGGCTGCGTGCCGCCGTCGGCGAAGTGGTCGCCGTCCATCCACGCCCGGCGCTCCCCGTCGACGAGGGCGAAGTACTCCGGATGCTCGTCGCCGAACTCGCGGACCGAAACCCAGCGGCTCACCGAATGATTGATCAGCCGCCAGGGCGTGCGCCCGCCGATCTTCTCATCGTCCGACACCGCGTTGTTGCGCAGCTTCGCCGCGAAGGCCGGATGGTGCCGGTTCGCCCCGTAGTAGCAGCGGCGGTACATCAGCGGCGGGCGATAGGTCAACTCGCGATGGCCGATCACCACGGGCTCGTCGATCTTCGGCACGTACGTGTGATCGGGGCTGAGGAACCGCACGCCCACGTACTGTTCCAGATAGGTGTACACGGCGTAGAGCGTGCCGCGGGGCGAGCCGCCTGCGATGGCGATGTTGTCCGGCTCGCACACGATTCGCACGTCTTCGATGTCCAGATCATCAACGCCCATCGCCGCGGAACTCTCACGCATCGCCTCACTCGGGCCGACAAACACGTGATGGGCGGGGCGGTCGATCTCGGTGACCACGGGCAGCTTTACGCCGCTGGCGCGTGCGAGGATCGACTGCAGTTCTTCGGCGGCATAGCGCTCCGCCGGGTGCGGCTCGGCGGGCAGGACGATGTTCCAGCCGCGCGGACGGTCGGGGTCGGCCGCGTTCGCGGGCGTGGTGGTCATGATCGCCGCTCCAAGGATCGAGAGGATGGCTGCGATTCGCATGGTCGGGCTCCAGAAGGGACGCTTCGCTGATCCGTATGGTGTCACGACGGCGCGTGCGCGGCAACGTCGCTCGAGGTTGCCCGTATTCGCTCAGGCGGGCGGTGGATTCCGCACGGCCCTCCTCGCCGTAAAATCAACTCCCGCCTGGGGAAGCGTGGACGCCCTCCGGCTTGCCTGACCCACATTCCCGCGTGATCAGCGGTCCCAGTGATCGGACAGGTACTCGAAGTAGAACAGCGCGTTCTCGATGGGCACGTTGGACGGCAGGTGATTGCCGATCGCGAACATGAAGCCGGGGCAGTCCTTCGCGATGGCCAGCGTGTCGTCGATCTCCTTGCGGATCGCATCCTTGCCATGGAACGCCATCGTCCGCGCGTCCACCTTGCTGCCCACGATCACGTGCGTCTTGCCGTACTTCTCGACGACCGTGTCGATGTTCATCATCGGCTCGAAGATGATGCCGTGGGCGCCGGCGTTGAAGATGTCGTCGACGAACATGTCGAAATTCGCGTCCGAGCAGAACAGCACCTTCTTGCCCGCCTCGCGGAGCACCTTCCACAACTCCGCGTAACGCGGGATGATCGTCTCGCGGTAGATGTCCGGATGCATGAACGGGCCCTGCGACCAGACGAAGTCGTCGTGCTGGATGATCACCTCGCAGGAGGTCTTCGCCCAGGCCTGCATGTGGAAGAGCGTGCGGCGGTAGAAGCTGTCGAGCACCTTCGCGAAGCGCTCGCGGTCCGCCGCTGCTTCGAGCAGCATGTCCCAGCCGAACGACTGAATCGCACCGGAGACGATGGTCTTGTAATACCCGCCGGTGAAGACTTGGTCGGGGAACCGCTCCGTCTGGGCGGTCCGCCAGTGCTGTTCGTAGAAGTCGACGAGATCGTCGAAGTCCGGCAGGCCGTACTCCTCGACCGCGTCGAAGGCGAGGACTTCCTCGGCGTCCTTGAAGGGGCACTCGACGGGCTGGCGCATGTCGACGCCGCCTTCGAGGAACTCGGCGTGGCCCATGTCGGTGACGCGGCCGGTCGCGGCCCAGTCGATCGGGCCGTCGTTGACCGACCAGATGAAATCGTACGCCCAGAGGTCCTCGAAGCGGACCTTCCCGGCGGCGGGATCGTCGAACCGCCCGTGCGCCCCGGCGGAGGGCTCGCCGGTGACGTGCCGCTTGAGCGCGGCATTGGAGCAATACTCCGTGTGGGCCAGTCGCGGCGTGGGACGCAGGTGAATCGTGTCGATTCCGATCTGGTAGCTCATGTCTGCCCGTCCGTGCCGCCGAGTTTATTTCGTGGTCCACCCGTACATCGCGAGGGGCTCGATGGGCAGCTTCTCGGTCTGGTACTGCCGGTACGCGCCGCGCTCGCCGAGCGGCGCGGCGTCGAGATCGTCGGCGGTCTCGATCCGCTCGATGAAGATCGGGCGGTCGGTCCAGACCTCGGCGATCTCCAGAGTGTAGCGGTTGTCATCGCATTCGGCCAAACCCCACCAAAGCGGATGCATCACGACCACGCGGCCGGGCGTCTGCCGGCCGAGGCGAAGCAGGCCGGTGTCCGGCTCGTAGACGAAGTCGCTGATCGCGTCGAGCACGATCCAACTCGCCGGGGCGGTCATGTAATAGCTGCCCCAGGACTGCTCGCCGGTCTCGGGCCGGTACATCAAGCGGGTGTCGCAGGGCGTTTTGCCGTCCTGCTGCATGTGGCGGACCATCCGGCGCCAGACGGGCATCACGTCGCGCCCGGTGGTCGCCACCGCGGCGAGTCCGAAGCACTCGACGTATGGCAGCCAGCCGTAGTCGACCATCCGCTCGCCCTCGGGCGAGACCTCGTCCGGGGGCACGGCGAAGCGGTCGGAGAAGTTGAGCGTCATCAGGGCGTCGGCGCACGCTTCGAGCCGGGCGGCGGGCAGCACGTCCTCGCCGGTGAGCATGCGGCAGTACCACTGACCGGCGAGCATCCCGGCGTGGGCGTTGTCGTTGATCGGGCCGTCGACCGACCCATACGCCCGGTAATACCGGCCGTTCCAGAGGTCCGCCTCCATCCGCTGCAGGGCCGCGTCGGCCAGCTCGTCCACCCGGGCGATGGTCGGTTCGTCTTCCCGCCGGCCGGCCCACCGCCGCATCACCTTCAGCGCCGCGATCCACAGTGTCGCCATGTAAGGCGTCGTGCCTTCATAGTGGTAGCCGTCGTAGCTCGTGCCGAGCTTGGTGCGGCTGCCGACCTGGGCCACCCCGCCGCCCTCGTCGGCCCACTTCGCGTGACGTTCGAAGGCCTGGACCGCGTGCGGCCACATCGCGTGTTCGAAGTCCGTGTCCCCCGTCGACCACGCGTGCCGGGCGCACTGGATAATGAACGAGCAGGTCAGGTCGGGCCAGTTCGAATCGGCGGGCCCGCGTTCGAGGTCGCCGTGGCCGAGGTCGTGGTTGATCCGCCCGTCCTCCGACTGATACGCGGCGAACTGTTCGAGTTCACGCCGGTTCAGCTCGGGCTGGAAAATCTGCGTCGCCGGGTGAGCGCCGAGTCGCTGATCGATCGTCCCGTAACAGCCCATCATCTCGGTCGGGCCTTCGTTGATGCTGAACCGTCCGTCGGCGTAGAGCACGCTGTTGGTGATCAGCGGGTAGATCTCGGTGGTCGGCGTAGAGCACGCTGTTGGTGATCAGCGGGTAGTTGCAGTTGGCGAGGCGGGCCGTCAGGTCGCCCGGCATGAGCGGCTCGAGCAGGTGCAGCGGGAGCAGGGAGCTGTCGGTGAAGATTTCCTCGGCCCGTTCGAGCAGCCACATCGCCGCTTCCCCGCCGTCGGCGAAATGCCCGGGCCAGGCCAGCCCGCGGTTGACCTGCTGCTGGTCGATGTACTTCGGCATCGCCCAGAGCACGACCATGTGACCCGACTTGCGCTGGTAGGGCTCGACGGTCACGTGCTGGGCGATGGACCCGCGACGCGGGTCGGCGTCGACTTCGGTGTTCGGCCCGCCGATGACGTAGTGATGACCGTCCGCGGCGGGGCTCACGTCGCTCGGGGCGTTGCCGTAGCGAATCCCCCGCCCCTCCTCGAGGTCCACGACTTCCGCGGTCGGCTCGTCAGGCGCGGTCCAGAAGCGGTAATGCCCGTCGGCGAAGCCGAGCTTTGTCTCCGGCTTGCCCACGCCGCCGCCGCTGCCGACCAGGTTCGGCCAGCCGAGTTGACAACTCACCACCGCCGGGGCCGGGCGATCGTTGGTCACCGACCATCGCGCGATGAACCCCGGCAGGCTCGACTGCTCCACGTCGTGCGGCAGGAAGGCGCTGTAGAGCGTGACCTCCACGGTGATATCCGGAAATACGTCGACCGACCGGAGGTTCACCTGCGGGAACATCAGCGACGGGCGCAGGTCGTCGCACGGCTGGATGCCCGCCATGGGCCGGGTGGCCAGCAGTCGCCGCTCGCCGTCGCAGGTCACGGCGAGGTACGCTCCCTCCAGGCCGTCCGGCTCCTCGAAGGGCATGTCCTGGTTGTTGTTGCCGGAAAAATTGCGGAACCGTCCGTCGCGGCTGACTTCGACCTTGCCCGCACCGATCCCCCCGAGGGGCACGCCGTTCGGCGCCCACCGCGGATCGGCCTGGCAGGCGAGCCAGTCGTCCGCCTGGCCGGATTCGAGAAACCGCGGCCAGGTGCACAGCAGCACCGTCGCCCGGTCGAGTCCGTCGGGCATGCCGTCGAAGCTGAGCACGCCGTCGCCCCGCGACACCGCCACCCGGCAGAGCAGCACCCACGCCATCCCGTCCTGTTTCGACCGAATCACCGGTTCGCGGTCGATCAACTCCCCGTAGGCCGAGCCCACGTCGTCCGGTCGCAGGCCGCCGACCTTCAATTTCGTCTTCACGCCCGAGAGTGCGTCGGTCATCGCTTCGGGGACAAGGACACACACGTAGTACCCGAGCTTGCCGAGGGCGCTGGGGATGTGCACGGCAGTTTCGCCGCGGAGATCGGCGTCGACGTAGAACAGTTCCTGGTGTTCCGATTCGTGGTAGACCTGGCTCATGGGATCGGTCCTTCGGTGGGCGATAAACCCTCAAAGGTAGGGGCCATGGCCGGATTCAGCAAG
>CAYFQS010000156.1:0-5205 GCA_964345245.1 uncultured Planctomycetaceae bacterium
AGGAACCACTCATTCCCAATCAGCCACACGTCATCATGCTCACGGCCGACCATCTGCGATGGGACTGCCTTGCCACCTCCGGACGCAAGCTCGGGGTGGAAACGCCCCACCTCGATGCCCTCGCCGAGGAGTGCGTGGTCTTTGATCATGCCTACTGCGCCACTCCGCTGTGCGTGCCCACGCGCACGGCTATGGCTTCGGGCAAATGGCCGCACCGAAGCGGGGCGATCGTCAACGGTTACCCGTATAACGAGGAAATCCATTACCGCACGCTGACTGCCGAACACCGCACGTTCTACGAGCAGCTCGTCGATGGCGGGTACGGTTTGACACTGACCGGCGTGCAGCACGTGCACAGCGACCCGCCGCTGGAACAGCGGATGCCGACCGCCGACATCAACCGCGACATGGACTGGCACGCGCACCTGCGCGAGCAGGGTTATGAGCCGCCCGAGAAGCACGAGCTCGTGCCCTATCCGGAGTTCCGGAGCGGCAAGGCGGACATCCGTTTCTATCCTCGGCCGGGTCACGTGGAGACCACGGAATTCGAGGCCGAGCATTTCCTGGACCTGTGGTGGGCGAACCGGATGTGCGAGAAGATTCGCGGCGCCGATCCGGCCGATCCGCATGCCTGGCTCTATTTCGCCTGGGCGCCGCACCCGCCGTTCTGGATTCCCGAGCCTTACGCGAGCATGTACGACCCGGACAAAATCGACCTGCCGCCCAACGTCGGCCAATGGTACGACGGTCAACCCCCGCACTTGCTGCATGGCACGGGGGCGTATGGCACGTATCTCTTGCGCGACGAATGGCGCAGGACCTGGGCGGCCTACTTCGGGCTGGTCACCATGGTCGACGAGGCGATCGGCCGGGTGATTCAAACCCTCAAGGACAAAGGTTTCTGGGACGACGCGCTGGTCATCTTCGTGCAGGACCACGGCGACTGCCTCGGAGCTCATCGGCTTTACCAGAAGTTTGTCGCTTACGAAGAGTCGGCCCACGTACCGATGTACATCAAGCCGCCGGGCGGATGCGAACCGGGCCGCCGCGAGCACATGGTGGGCCATGTCGATCTGGCGCCGACCATCTGCGACTACGCCGGCGTCGCGCCCCCGGAAGGGGCCCAGGGCGAGTCCCTGCGGCCGATGATCGAAGACCCGCAATCGCCGGATCCCGGCTACGCGTTCATCGAATTCAACGGCGACCACGGCCGCGGCATGCCCTACCGCGCGGTGGTCACGCAGCAATACAAATACATCCACCACTTCGGCCAGGGCCCGGACGAACTGTACGACCTCACGGCCGATCCGTATGAGACGAATTCGCGGATCGATGCCCCGGAGCTTGCCGAGGTCCGCGACAACCTGCGGAACAGACTCGCGCAGTGGATGAGCGACAGCGACGACTTTCTGGACATGGAAACCCACGCCGATTTCCACCCACGCGACTGGGCGCAATTCGTGAAGGAAGGCGGCGCGATGCGCATGATTGATGAACCCAAGAGGACCAGATGACCACGAACCCTGACCAACTGCCCGAGGACATGATCCTCCACTACCACCTGATGCACCCCGGCGGCGACAGCGACCCGGGCGATCCCAACGCCGCGTTCTATCTCGATGGCGTGTATCACCTCCACTATATCCTGCGCCATCCGTGGAAGGACGACGAGTCGTTCTCGTTTGTGCACGTGACCAGCGAAGACCTGATCCACTGGACCTGGCAACCCACGAAGCTTCAGCCGGCGTTCACCGGTCACGGGATGTTCAGCGGGACCGGCTTCGTGACGCCCGAGGGTCGACCCGCGGTGATTTATCATGGCCAGAAGTCGGGCCGCAATCAGATCGCCCTGGCCGTCGATCGCGCACTGTCGGCCTGGGAAAAACCGTACCCGGTCGAGCCGAAGACCGAGGACGGACGGGAGGCGGAGATTCGCCATCACTGGGACCCGGACTGCTTCCGCATCGGCGATACGTACTACGCGATCTCCGGCAGAGCCGACCCGCCGCTGATGAAGTCCAAGGACCTGAAGCACTGGACGCTGGTCGGCGATTTCATGCATCACGAGCCGGCGGCCGTGGTCATCGGCGAGGACATCTCCTGCCCGAACTTCTTCTCGCTCGATGGCAAGTGGGTGCTCTTGTGCATCAGCCACCCGTTCGGCTGCCGGTATTACATCGGGGATTGGGACGATCAGAAGGAGCAGTTCGTTCCCGAGCGGCACGTCCGCATGAACTGGCGCCGGCCCGATCAGTCGATCTACGACACCGTGTATCGCGATTTTTTCGCGCCCGAAAGTGTTTTGACGCCGGATGGGCGACGCGTCATGTGGGCGTGGTTGAAAACAACGCACGAGTCGACGGCCCTGCGGAGCATCCAATCCCTGCCGCGCGAGCTGAGTCTTGGAGACGACGGCTATTTGCACATCCATCCGCTCCATGAGCTGAAATCGCTTCGCGAGGAGCCGGTCGAATTCCGCGACGTCACCGTCACTCCGCCGGTGAAGCCGCACAGCGCCGAGGCCTTTGAGCATGTGACCGACATCGATCACGAGGCCTTCGAAATCCGCGTGACCGTGGATCGCGAGCAGGCGCATCGCAAGCGATTCGGCCTGCGCCTGTTCGTCGGCGAGGAGCATCCGGGGCTGGACATCCTGATCCGCCCGGAGACCGGCACGCTTCGCGTGGGAACGACCGATGCGCCGTTCCGCGTCGCGGACCTGCCGGACGGCGAGGGCGTGGAGCTGCGCATTTTCGCGGACAAATACCTGGTGGAGGTGTTCGCCAACGGCCGGCAGTCGGTGGTGGCCGTCGATATGGACTATCCACTCGGCCATGGCCTGGAGTGTTACAGCTACGGCGGGCCGACGACGTTCCGTGAGATCACGATCTGGCCGATGCGATTCGCCAACCAGGGCCTGCTCGAAGCGGCCGAGAGTCGCATCTGGCAGCCGCAAACCAAATAGGACGGACCGTCTGCAAAGCAACGAACCGACATGGCATCAACGAAACCGAACATCATCCTGATCAACTGCGACGACCTGGGCTACGGCGACATCGGTTGCTACGGCTCTCAGGCCAACCGCACGCCCCGAATCGACCGGATGGCCGACGAGGGCATGCGCTTCACCGACTTCTACATGACTTCGCCGGTCTGCTCGCCCTCGCGGGCGGGGATGATGACGGGCTGCTACCCCCGCCGGGTCGGCCTGGCCACGGGCGAAACGCAAGGGGTCCTGTTCCCCGGCGACCCGATCGGGCTGCACCCGGACGAGCTGTCGATCGGCCGGCTGCTCCAGGACGCTGACTATGCCACCATGCTCGTGGGCAAATGGCACCTGGGCGATCAGCTGCCGTTTTTGCCCACGCGGCACGGGTTCGACCACTACTTCGGCCTGCCTTACAGCAACGACATGGAGCCGAACAATACGCGACTGATCAAAAACCGCGGCTTGAGTGGTATGCCGCCGCTGCCGCTGATGGATGGCGAGGGCGTGGTCGAGACCCAACCCGATCAGGCGAGTCTGACCGAGCGTTACACCGAAGCCGCGCTGTCGTTCATTCGCGAACATCGCGACCAACCTTTTTTCCTCTACTTCGCCCACATGTATGTGCACAATCCGCTGCACCCGCCGCAAAGCTTTCTCGAGCGCGCGAACAATGGGCCTTACGGGGCTGAAGTCGAATGCATTGACTGGAGCACCGGGGCGATACTCGATCTGCTCGATGAGCTTGGGCTTACGGACCACACGTTGGTGGTGTTTACCTCGGACAACGGCGCGTGGTCGGGCAATGACGGCAGCAGCAACGCGCCGCTTCGCGGTGAGAAGGGCACGACGTGGGAAGGCGGACTGCGCGTGCCATGCGTTGCGCGCTGGCCGGGCCGTGTGCCGCGGGGCGCGGTGTGTACGGAACTCGCCACGGCGATGGATTTGCTGCCGACCTTCGCCGGCCTGGCGGGCGCGATCCTGCCCGACGCCCACCGGATCGACGGCCACGACCTTCAGCCGCTGCTGTTCGGTGAGGCGGACGCGACTTCGCCCTACGAGGCCTTCTTCTATTACCACGGCAACGATCTGAAGGCGGTCCGTGCCGGGCGGTGGAAACTCCATCTTGAAACCGGTGAACTGTACGACCTTGACACGGACGTCGGCGAGACCACGGATCGCAGCGCCGCCGAGCCGGAGACGGTCGCCCGTCTCAACGCCCTGGCCGAGACCTGTCGCGATGAGCTCGGGGACGCGAGCCGCGGCATCACCGGCTCCGGTTGTCGGCCTTGCGGCCGCGTCGAGGAGCCCACCCCCCTCGTGCCCATGAGCGGCCCACTGACCGACGCCGCTTATGACTGATGGACTCGAAAGAAACGGAATGCCTGAACGCCCGAACATCATCCTGATCAACTGCGACGACCTCGGCTACGGCGACCTCGGACCGTATGGCTCGCCGGTCAACCGCACGCCGAACCTCGACCGCATGGCCGCCGAAGGCCGCGCCTTCACGGACTTTCAAATGGCGTCGTCCGTCTGCTCACCGTCGCGGGCGGCGCTGATGACCGGTTGTTACCCGCAGCGGGTGGGGCTTGGCATGGGCGAGCAGTTTGTCGTGCTCATGCCGGGTGAGGCGATCGGCCTGCATCCGGACGAGATCACCATTGCCTCGCACCTGAAGCAGGCCGACTACGCCACCATGCTCGTCGGCAAGTGGCACCTCGGCGATCAGCCGCCGTTCCTGCCCACCGCGCACGGCTTCGATCACTATTTCGGCCTCCCATTCAGCAATGACATGGGCGTCGACAGCGAAGGCGGTCGCATGCTGCGCGATTGCGGGCACCACATTCACACCCTGCCGCTGATGAGCGATGAGGCGGTCTGTGAAATCGAGCCCGACCAGGCCGCGCTGACCGATCGGTATCACGAACAGGCGCTACGGTTTGTGCGTGAACATCGGGATCAGCCGTTCTTTCTCTACTTCGCCCACCTGTACGTGCACAATCCCTTGTATGCGCCGCAACCATACATCGACCGCAGTGAGAACGGAATTTATGGAGCGGAGATCGAGCACCTCGATGCGCTCCTGGGTGACTTGCTGGCCGAGCTGAAGCGGCTGGAGATCGACGAGCAGACGCTGGTGATCTTCACCTCCGACAACGGCGCCGCGCCGCAGCCGCACCGCAGCAACGCGCCGCTGCGCGGCAGCAAGGGCACCA
>CAYFQS010000156.1:5305-8182 GCA_964345245.1 uncultured Planctomycetaceae bacterium
GCCGCGCCGCAGCCGCACCGCAGCAACGCGCCGCTGCGCGGCAGCAAGGGCACCACCTTCGAAGGCGGCCACCGGGTGCCGTGCATCATGCGCTGGCCCGGCGTGATTCCGGCCGGCACGTCATGCGATGAACTGACCACCGCGATGGACCTGCTGCCAACGCTGGGCCGGTTGGCTGGCATGGAGCCGCCGAGCGATCGGATCATCGACGGCCACGACATCGGGCCCCTGATGCGCGGCGAGCCGAATGCGGCATCGCCTTACGAAGCCTTCTTCTACTACTTCCGGAATCGGCTTGAAGCGGTCCGCCGAGGCAAGTGGAAACTGCACATCCATTATGACCAGACCGCCGGCGCCTTGTACGACCTCGAGTCCGACGTCGGCGAGACGACCGACCGGGCCGCGGACCACCCCGACATCGTCGAATCGCTGATGGAACGCGCCAGGCAATGCCGCGTTGATCTCGGCGATGAATCGTTCCTGTGGCATCGCGGTCGCAACTGTCGGTCGGCGGGGCGCGTGGCCGACCCGCGCCCGTTGACTTCGATCCCACCCGACCACCCCTTTGTTTCAGCCGCTTACGACTGAACTTGAAAGGCGCTGTCGATGAGTAACGCCACCCAAACGCGCAGCCCTGTGGTACGGACCGACCGACCGTTTGATCATCGCGCTGCACTGGACGCCTACCTCGATCTACTCGGCCGGCATGCCGATGAATATGCCTTCTTCGCCGACCGGATTCATCAGGGCCACGTCGACCTGAACGACGTGTACATCAACTGGCTCATGCTGCCGCGCCTGGAACTCGAGCGACGCGGTGAAGAGGCGATGCCGTTGGACCGGGTGATCTTTGAAAATATGTTCATCAGGGCAGAGCGGCTGATCGAAACCAACTGGTGTATCCCCGTGCCGATCTGGATGCTGCTGCGCTACGGCGACTCCTCGCAGTTCACGGATGAAGATCGCGAGCGGATGAAGTGGGCCATCATCCACAACAAGCATTGGATGGATGAGCCGGGCGAAGACAACGGCTGCTACTTCACCGAAAACCACCAGATCATCTACCACGTCAACGAGTACCTCGCCGGGCAGACCTGGCCCGACGAGGTCTTTCCTCACGACCAGGCAAAGGGCTCGGAACACCAGGCGCGGGCGGAAAAGAAGATCCGCCGCTGGCTCGTCTGGCGGATGCGGTTCGGCTTCAGCGAGTGGAAGTCGCTGGGCTACTCCGACGCGGATTTGAAGATCATGCTGACCCTGCGCGAGTTCACCAAAGATGATGACCTGCGCCGACGCGCGGACATGGTGATCGACACCATCCTCCTGCAATACGCGCTGTATCAGTTCGACGGCGACCTCGCCTGCAGCCAGGGCCGATCAACCTGGAACACGATCATCCGCGGCGACGAGCAGATGCCCAGCTCGACGTGCAGTCTCCTGTTCGGTCGCGGTAAGCACACCGAGATCACCTCCGCCGCCTGCGTGCTGCTGGCCTGCGGCAGCTACGAGGTGCCCCCGGCCATTCAGGCGATCGCCCGCGATCAGCAGCCCGAGCGTATCATCACCGAGCGCGAGAGTCTGAACGTTGAGGAGGCGAAGGATTTCGGCGTGGACCCGGCGGACGATGAGAACATCATGTTCTTCTGGGGCGCCCAGCTCTACGACCATCGCGATGTGATCGAGACGTCGAACCGCATCATGCCCTGGGACGGCTACATGATGAACGGCCGGGTGCAGGCCTGGCGCGAGCACTACCGTTACCGTGAGGCGAACGGGCTGCCGATCGACCCGGACCCCGACTTCACCGCCACGAGCCGGGCCGACGAGTACCTCTGCAAGACGCCCTACTGGCAGCTCAGTTGCGTGCGCGATTTCCGCAAGGGCAAGCTCGGTTTCGGGCAACATATCTGGCAGGCCACCGTGGGCGAAAAGGCGATGGTCTTCGCCACGCACCCGGGAAGTCCGCAGCTCAAGGGCCGGCCGAACTACTGGTCGGCCAACAACCTCATGCCTCGCGCCGCAGCCCACCGCAACGTCTGCATCGCCCTGCACTTCATCGACCCGGCCCGGGTTGACTGGCGCTGGGCATGCTGGGACATCACCCACGCCTATTTTCCGAAATTCGCCTTTGATGAGGTGGTCGAGCAGGACGGCTGGGTCTTTGGTCGCAAGGGCGATGGCTACCTGGCGCTGCATTCGATGCGACCCGCCCACTGGCGCGATCCGGACCCCGAAGTGATCTCGGAACTCTACCGCTTTGATCATGCGGCCCGCCAGCGCGCCTTGCTGTCCCATTATGAACTGGTGGCGCCGGGGCCGACCAACGTGTGGATCTGCGAGCTGGGCGAACCCGATCGACACGGCGACTTCGCTTCCTTTGTCGATGCCATCGCCACGGCCAACGTCCAAGGGACCTGGCAGAACATGCAATATGAGTCGCCAAGTCTCGGTCGCGTCGAGTTCGGCTGGGACAATCCGCTTATGGTTGCCGGCGAGGAAATCAACCTCCATCCGGACAAACGCCTGGACTGCCCGTATGGCGGATCGGAATTCGGCTCCGGCCGGTACGAGGTCGAATGCGAGGGGCATCGGCTGCGGCTGGACCATGAACAGGGCGCGCGCGAGTTTTGAACGGTCCGCCGACCCCGGCAGATGCCATATGATTTTCACACCGACCGAAGAACGGCTCTGGGACACGTGGATGGTCGAGCACGAAGGCGTGTTCCACCTGTTCTACCTGCGCATCTCGAAAAACGGCAAGCGATGGGACGGCATCAGCGTGGCCACCTCGACAGACCTGATCCACTTCGAAGAGGCCGGGCCGGTCATCGAAAAACTGCCGGAGCGCAACTGGCTGGGCACCGGCTCGGTGACGCG
>CAYFQS010000157.1:0-8178 GCA_964345245.1 uncultured Planctomycetaceae bacterium
GGTGCCTTCCTGCTCGATGGGGTTCTGCGTGGCGAGCACAAAGAAGGGGCTGGGCAGGTCGTAGGTCTGTCCGCCGCTGGTCACCTGCCGCTCCTGCATCGCCTGCAACAGCGCCGCCTGCGTCTTCGGGGGCGTGCGGTTGATCTCGTCGGCGAGCAGGATATTGGCGAACACCGGCCCGTGCACGAAGCGGAACACCCGCTCGCCCGTACTCTTGTCCTCCTCGATCACCTCGGTGCCGGTGATGTCGGCGGGCATCAGGTCGGGGGTGAACTGGATGCGGTTGAAGTTGAGGTCGATGGCCTTGGCGATGGTGGAGACCATGAGGGTCTTGGCCAGGCCGGGCACGCCGACCATGAGGCAGTGCCCGCGGGCGAAGATCGCGGTGAGCAGGTCGTCGACGATTTCCTCCTGGCCGACGATCACCTTGCCGATCTGCTCCCGCAGGGCGTTGCGCGCCTGGCCGAGTTTCTGCAGGGCCTCGACGTCCACTTCGGCGGTGGCCGTGGCCGAGCCGCCCGGATTGCTGCTTGCAAAGTTGCTCATTGCTCAAAAAGTCCTTCTTGTTGCCCGGAGGGGTTTACCAGGTCGCCTTGGTCAGACCTTCGATTCGATCAAAATGCCGGTCCCGGGTCACCAGCGTCAGTTCGTGTCGCATCGCGGTGGCGGCGATCCATAGATCGTTGTCGGGAACGGGCAAACCGCGCCGCCGCTGTCGGTGCTTAAGGTAGCCGTACCACTTGGAAACGGGGATATCAACTGGCAGCACGGTCAACCGTTCCGCAATCCGTTTGAAGCGTTCGAGGTTCTCGTCCGGAAACGCGGAATGGGCGATGCCGTAACGCATCTCGCCTTCGCTGATGACGGAGATCGTCGCGCCGGCTGACTCTGAAAGCTGCGTCGTCACGCCCGGTTCGCGATTGATCGCTGCGATGATGAGGTTAGTGTCGAGCAGAAAGCTACCACTCATCCGGATCCACCCGTTCGCAGTCCGTTTCGATTGCCTGCCTGATCCGCTCAGCATCGTCCGGACTGAAAATCCCGCCGAGCTTCAAAAACTCTTTGCCGGGTGTGCCTTTCACGTTGGACGGCGGCAAAGCGGCAAGCTCTGCGCTCAAAACACGCTCCCCTTCTGTCTCATCCGCAGCTTCCGGCCCGGCGCGCAGGCGTTCGGCGAACTCGACGAGGTCCCGTCGCTGTTCGTCCGACAGACCTTCGAACGCGTCCAGTAGGCGGTTGCGGATCGCAGTGTCCATTGTCCGGCCTCCTTACTGCTGCAACGCATAGCAGAGGATGTTCAACGCAAGTTTGCGGGCCGACTCGCCGTCGTAGGCGTTGGCGTACGGATCGTGCACCCCCTTGAGCATGGCGAGGGTGTCGTTCGGCGAGTAGACCACCGCGGCCCGCTCGCCCACGAACACCGCCTCGAGCTGCGGCTGCCGCGGCTGCATCGTCACCGCGTGACGCGCTTCGTCGACGTTGTACAGCACCTGCATCAATGGATGGTCCGCCGGCACCGATTCGAGCTTCCGCTCGGGCATCAGCGCGGCGATCATCTGCCGGGCCTCGCGGTCGAACTCGGCGTAGCCCGAGGTGTTGTTGATGAACAGGAATCCACCCGCCTGCACGTGCCGGCGCAGCGCGTCGAGATGCTCGGCGGTGAGCTTCGGCTCGTCCATGCCGGTCATGATCACGACCGGCGTGTCGACGAGCTGCTCGATCTCCGCGTCCACCGCCTGCAGTTCGTACGCCACGGGCACGCTGGTGCGCAGCGACGCCAACCGCACGAGCTGGTACAGCGCGTTGGGGTCGGGGTTCCAGTCGCCCTGGTGGCGCAGGAGGCCGATGCTCACCGCGGCGCGGCGCTGCGGCTGAGTGCCCTCGATCTTGCGGGTGTGGGCCTGGGCCTTGGCGAAGTTTCGCTGCGCCGAGACGTAGGCGACGAGGTTGATGCCCATCCGGATCGCGTCGGCGGGCATCATGGCCATGGTCGTGGCCGGCTTGGTGTCCGTTCGGCGCGGGGCCGGCGGGGCGTAGAACTCATCCCAGCCGCACGTCATGTCGTAGGGCGAGAGGATGATCGCGGTTCTCGCCGCGATGTTCATCCCCAGCATCTGCGGCGGGCTTTCGAGCTTGCTCCGCACGCCGTCCACGATCTTGAAGTAGTGGACGTTGGCGTAGGCGTAATACCCGCGGTAGATCGGGTGGTCCACCTGCAGCGTGTCGAGCTTGCGTTTGGGGAACATCCGGGCGACTTCGGACTTGAACGACTCGGTGAACTCGGCGCTGCCGAGGGCCGCGTCGCCGAGCAGCGTCCCCCCGTCGAGCACATAGTCACGCAAAGCGGCTCGCTGCTCGGGGGTGAAACTGAACGGCTCGTAGCCCGTGATGTAAAGCGTGGGGATCTTGCACGGCTGGCCCTTCTTGTGCAGGGCCACCAGTTCCTCCAGCGACATCACGGTATGGCCGTACCACGCGTCGATCTGGTAGCGCACGTGGCGGAGCAGGTTGTCGAGGTCGCCGGGGTTGGGCATGTAGTCCTGGTCGGTGCCGTAGGCGAGCTTGGCCACGAACAGCGGCGGGGATGGTTCGGCCTTGGGCTCGCTGCGGCGCAGGGGCACCGCGGGCAGCGGCAGGGGGGGCAGGCCCTCGGCCGCGGTCTGGCGCTGCGGGTCCTGGCGCGGCGGCGGGCCGATCGTCCCCAGCTTCCGTTGGGCGACCGCCTGCGGGCCGGCGATCATCACCATCGCGATCGCCGGAATGATTAACGTGCTCATGGGCATCGTGCGTGAGCGACCGGTCATGGCTGTGCTCCTTCCGATAGAGTTCGGGCATGTTCGAGGATGGGCTCTTTGACCGCCGGACCTTTGATCACCACCGGCTCAATCATCGAGCCGTCCGGATTCACCGCATATACTCCGGGCTTGGGGCGAGGCAACTTGATTATACCCAAAGAAACCTCGGATTTGTCGGGTGTCAAGCGAATTCCGCCGAGATGACGGGCGTAGACCCGCCGCAATTCCCGGTAGTTTTTCTCGTAAAGTCTTTCGCGGACAAGGGCATAGAACGGCCGCTCCTGGTAGGGCACCCACGTGTGCTCCATGGGATTTTCCCACTGCCAGCGCTCGACGCGCCACACCCATTCGCCGGGTTTGTAGTCCCCGCCGACGAATGGGCGGGTCCGCAGCTTCATCACAAGCGCCGCGGCGTTCTGCGTATTGCCCTGGATGTCGAGCACGCGCATGTCGTCGGCGAAGGTGGCGAAGTTGCGCCCGGCGAGCTTCTCGAAGATCTTCCGCCGCGCCTCCTTGTCGATCGGCCACTGCTCGACGTAGTCGCTCTCGGGGACCTCGGCGTCCCAGCCCTCGATCCGGCCGCCGGACTCGGTGGCGAAGCGCAGGGCGTACTGACCGGGCACGGGCAGGTCGTCGACGATGGCCTCGCCGTTCTCGATGAGGCCGGGATACGTCCGGGCGTACATGCCCACGTCGAGTTCCTTGCCCTTGCTCGTGGTCATCGTCCCCGCCTGCCGTCGGACGGCCCAGACTTTCGTGACCGGTTCCTCGGCGTCGATCTCCGCGGTGATCGTTCCGGTGCCGGCCGAGGCCGGGACCGACAGCAGGCACGTGAGAAGCACCGCGTGAATGCCGCGGCTTATGGAGTTCATTGACGTGTCCAGTGCGGATGCCATGTTGACTTCCAAGCTCTGTTCGCTGCGGTTACTGAATCCCGGCCGGGGCCGGCCGCACTTCGCGGCGCCGGCCATGACCGCGCTTGATCCTGTTCAACGCTGATAGGCCGGCAGGTAGTGCATGTACACCTCGAGGGTGAGCACGGCGAAGCCGGTCGAGTAGCAGTCGGAGTGCTTCGCGTTCTGCTTCTGCTCTTTGTACCCGGGCCAGCTTCCGTCGGGACGCTGATTGTCGAGCAGGGTCTTTCGGACCTGCGGATGCCAGTTGGCCCACCAACTGCCGCCGGCCTGGAAGTGGGCCTGCATCGCGTAGTAGTTCATGTACCAGAAGTAGCGGACGCCGGTGTGATACTTCCGCTCGGCGATCCACTTCAGCCCCCGCTCCACGGTCGGGTCGTCGAACGCCCCGAGCAGGTACATGCTCAGCAGTCCGGCGGCGGTGCGGGCCTCGCCGGGGCCGCCGCCGGGCTTGTAGGCGTAACCGCCTTTCTTGGACGCGCAGGCCCGCACATACTTCAGCGCCTTCTCGATCGTTTCCGGGGGGACGTTCAGCCGGGCGTTCATCGCCGCCCGCAACGCCACCACCTGCATCACGGTCACACTCAGGTCGGCCTGGCTGGGCACGGGCTGATAGCGCCATCCGCCCTCGCCGTTCTGCGACTTGACGATCAGGTCCACCGCCTTCTGCACGCTCCGCCGCATCTCCAGCGAGGGGATGAACGCGTAGGCCTCGATCATGGCCAGCGTCGCCAGCGCGTGTTCGTACATCGGCCCGTGCGAGGCGTCCGGCGACTTGTACAGCCCGTTGCCCTTCTGCGTGGCGAGGATGTGCGTGATCGCCCGGTCGACCACCGCCTGGTACGGCCCGCGACCGGGCACGTGCCCGCGTCCGAGGAAGCCGAGCAGGCACACCGCGGTGATCCCGTGGTTCCGGCCGTAGCTGCTCGGCCACGAGCCGTCGTCGTTCTGATGGTGGAACAGGTACTCCAGGGCCCGGTCGACCGACGCCTCGACCCGCGCCATCTCGTGCGGGTCGGGCAGCAGGGCCTCGCCCATGCCGGGCGTGTCCTGGGCCGGGGCGAGGGACGGCACCAGTACGAGGACCGTTGCCGTAAGCCCGGCCAAGCATGATGTCCAACGCTTGTTCATGTCAGTCCTGTCATTCTTCGGATGAACACGTCCGTGCAGTAGAGTGCGACGAGCAAAAGCAGCGTGAGCCAGTTGTCCCAGACTTCGTCTTCGTGGGTGCGCTGCACGGTGATCGCTTCACCGTGCAGGTGCTGCGGGAGGCGATCGAGTTCGCCGAGTTCCAGCAGCGCCCCGCCGGTGGCGTCGGCGAGCGAGCCGAGCGTATCGCGGTCGACGTCGGGCCGGAGCAGTTCCCGACCGGACGGCGCGACCCGGACCGCGGCGTTGATCGGCGTGCCGCGCACATCGGTGTGCGTGATGCGGTAATCGCCCGAGGCGGTCGCTTTCCACATCCCGCGGTAGTGACCGGCCTGCTCGGCGCGGTCGAGCGTCACCGTCTCTTCCGAGGTGTCCTGGATCACCCGCACCGACGCCCGGCTGCCCGTGGTCGGTTCCCCGCGGGCGTTGGTGGAGTACAGTTCGATGGCCACGTTCTCCCCCGGCTCCACGCGAGTGGGATAGACCGCCATCCAGCTCGTGTCGCCGCTGCGTTCCTTCCGCCGGGCCACGTGGCGCAGGGCCTGACCCCAGAAGCGATAGAACAGGTGGTCGCCGATGTTCCGCCGCCAGCGATAGGTCGAATCGCCGCCGAGCAGCAGCACGCGCCCGCGGCCGGCGAAGTGCTCGGCGATCAGCGGATGCTCGGCCCCGGCGGTCTTCACCTTCGCCAGCACCGTCGCCCCCGCGGCCGGCTCGTCCGCCGCCGCCATGGCCCAGTAGAACACGGGCATGCGGCTCCACACGCCGCGGTTCTTCGTCGCGCTGTCATACAGGCGGAACGCCGGATGCAATGAGCCGTTCGCCGTCACTTCCATGCGGAACGGGGCGAAGGCGGGGGCGGCGCGACCGGGCTGATCGTCTTCGCGAATGCCGTCGCCTTCGGTCACGGTCAAGGGCAAGACGTCGGCCAGCGGGCCGTCCGCGTAGACGTGCGGCATGTACCGGGTCCCCGCCTGTACGATCAACCCGAGTCCGTCTTGCTCGACCGCCATGGCGAGCTGTTTCTGCAGCCGGGGCGGCAGCAGGCCGGGCGAGATGTCGCCGAGGATGACCACGTTGTACTCCGCGAAGCCCGCCGCGTCCTGCGGCAGCCGGGCCGCGGTAGGCAGGTCTTCCTCTTTCACGCCCTCGGCCCGGAGCCGGGCTTCCATGACGATGGTCGTCTCGAGTCCGTGGTCCCGCCGCAGGGCATGATCGAGGAACCGGAAATCCCACCGCGGATAGCCCTCCAGATACAGCAGCTTCCATTGATCCTCATCGACCTGGATCGACACGCCCTGTTGATTGTTGGCCTGGACGAGCTCTTCGGTGTTTTCAGCCACGGTGACGGTGAGCAGGTGCGTGCCGGGCTGCTCGGCCGGGAAGGCCAGCGACACCTGCTGCCGCTCGTCGCCTCGGAGCAGCAACTCCGCTTCGTCGTGCACGCGGTCGCCTTCGGTGAGCTTCACCTTCACCCGCCGATTGTCGAACCCGGACGAGCCGACGGTGGCCACCACCGCGCTGGTGTCGCCCCTGGCGACCTGGGCCGGGGCGAGTACGTCGAGCAGGGCGATGTCGGCCATCGCGGCGCCGCTGCCCACGGGCACGGTCACGATGGGCGCCCCGTCGTCTTCGCCCGAGAGGATGTCCGCGGTCTGGGCCACGCTCAGCGGATCGGGCCCGGTCGTGGAACGTCCGTCGGTGAACAGCACGATCCCCGACAGGTCGCGGCCGGCGACGTCGGCGAGCACCTGCTGGATCGCGGCGCCCAGCGCCGAGTCGCCGCGGTCGACACCGACGGGCGTGTCGCTTTCCTCGTCGGCCGGCAGGGCCGCTTCACGCGTGTCCCGGGCGAAGCGGTAGGTGCGAATCTCCATCCGCTCGCTCAGCGGGTCAATGATCCCGTCGCGCTGCTTGTCGAAGATGCGGCGGAGCAGTTCGCCGCGCGTGGCCGCGGTCAGCTCCTTGCGGATTTGCGGCGTGACTTTCGGCAACCCGCCGTCGTCGGGCGCCGCCGCAAGTTCCAACGCCCCCGCGAGACGGGCGAGTTGGCTGCCCTGATACGTGCCCGCCGGCAGGTCCATGCTCGCCGATTCGTCGACCACGAGGGCGAGGATCGGCTTCTGCGTGATCGGCTCGACGAGGCGCAGGTACGGGCCGCTGAGCACGAAGACCAGCAGCAGCAGCACGCCCAGCCGACATGCGGTCAGCAATCCGCGCAGCAGGGATCCGATGTGCGGCATGCCGCGCCGGTGTCGCCAGACGATCAGCACCGCCAGCGGCACGAGCAGAATCAGCCCGGCGATCATCACGCCCGGCCGGGCGCACACCAGCTCCGCCTCATCCACCCGTTGGGCGAGAGAGTCGCTGATGCCGAGGATGTTGAGCAACCAGGAAAGCAAGGGCTATTCTCAGAGAAACTCGAAATTCAGAACCCGAAACTCGAAACGGTGTTCACACGAACTCGGAAACATTCGCGGGTGCGGGCATCATCGGCAAGCCCCCGCGAACGCGGTCGGTGCTTGTCCATGGCACGCGGTCAGCCGCGAGTGTCTTTACCGGTCGTGACTAATTGTCGACCTCCACGTTCTCGGACAGTTTGCGGTAGTACGCGTCGATCATGCTCTGGTAGGCCTCCGGGCCTTTCTCATTCATGCCCTGCATGAGCGGCTGGCGGACGCGGGGCGGCAGGCGGTACAGGCCTGCGCCCGACTCCGGCGTGATGCCGAGGGCTTCGAAGTCGACCTCGATCACCTGCCCCGGCCTGGCCGGGGCCTGGCCCATGAGCGTGCCGCCCCCGCTGGGCGCGGCCATCATCTGCCCCATCGCGTCGGCGGGCTCGTCCTGACCTTGTGACTGGCCCTGCTGCTGTTGCTGCCGGGCGGCCTGCGTGGCCATCGCCATCGCCTGCTGCATCGCCGCCGACGACAGCATCTCCTGCATCTGCTGTGTCGCGGATTGCTGCTGGCCCGACATGCCCTGCGGCGGCTGCTGGCCCGGCTGCCGGCCGGTCACCTGCTGCTGCGGGCCCGCCTCCTGCATCGCCTGCTGCAATTGCGACATCATCGAGGACAGCTCGCCCTGCGCCGTCGCCATCTCGTTGCTGTTCGCGGTCAGTGCCTGGTGCAACTGGTCCTGGTGCTCCTGCAGCATCTGCCGGGGCGTGAACATCTCGTTCGTCCGACGCGGATCGGGCGCCTCGGTCGGCCGGGTGTCCCGGTCGGCGAAGCGTTCGCTCGGCTCCCTGGTGAACGGCGTGGGCGGCACGTCCACCGGCTGGTCCCACCAGTTCTCCTCTTCTTCCACCTGCTCGGCCATCT
>CAYFQS010000158.1:0-8166 GCA_964345245.1 uncultured Planctomycetaceae bacterium
CGACGCCGATCTCGTCGTGGTTGATTCCGGCAATCGTCAACCTTCCTCAGAACGGGCAACCCAGGTCGACGAATTACGCTACCGGAGGCCTGGACGGCGAAGGGCGACCCTGCCCCTGTCGGCGTAGATGTTGCAGCCGGGGCGTGTGAAGGAGGGCCTGCCGTAGAAGGCCCCGCAGTCAGTCATTCGGATGCGGGCCCGGTTGCCGTGGCACGGAGAAGTTCGATAATCGGCGAGTATGAAATGGCAACGCGAACAGTATCTCGGACTCATGACTTTCGGCGATTTTCCCCGGCCCATGTTCATCGAACCCTTCGGGCCGTTGATCGGGGTGGAAGATGAATGGCGGGCCCAGGGCGCCAGCGAAGAGGAGATCAACCTCACCGCCTTTGACTTCGACTACGTCGAACGCGCCGGCTGTGGGACGGCATGCGGGGCGGTTGATCTGCCGCCGGGCGAGGTCATCGAGGAGACCGACACCCATCGCATGACCCGCGACGGGCTCGGCCGCACGATGCAGCTCGACAAGCGGACGGCAACGATCGCGCTGCCGCTGAACTTCCCGGTCGAAACGATGGACGATTGGCTTAAGCTCAAGCCGCACTTCGAGTACCGGGAAGATCGCATCGACGAGCAGGCGCTGGCCGAGGCCGGGCCCCGCCAGGCGGCCGGCGACATGATCGTCGCCGGCATCCCCGGCGGCTACGACACGCTGCGCAACCTCATGGGCGAGGAAATGGTCGCTTACGCATGCGTCGACGAACCGGAGATGGTTCACGACATTCTCCACACGCTGCGTGACACGGCCATGCAGGTGCTCGACCGGGCCAGTTCCTCGATTACCATCGACCAGCTCAGCGTGCACGAGGACATGGCGGGCAAGAGCGGGCCGTTGTTCGGGCCCGCGCAGGTCCAGGAGTTCCTCGTGCCGTACTACCGGCCGGTGTGGGACATGCTCGCCGACCGTGGCACGAATATCTTCGACATCGACACCGACGGCAACGTCAACGCCATCATGGATGACTATCTCGACTGCGGGTTGAACCACATGCATCCGATGGAGCCGGCCGCGGGCATGGACATCGTTGACTGCCGGCGCCGGTACGGGCAGGCGTGGACCTTCAACGGCGGGCTCGACAAGTTCGCCCTGCTCAAGGGGACCGAAGCCATCGACGCGGAACTGGACTACAAGCTTCAGCCGGAACTGGTGAAGTCGGGAGGCATTGCCTTCGGTCTCGACCACCGCATTCCCAACGGCGTCACGATCGAGAACTACCGCTATTACGTACACGCCGCCCGCGAGCGCCTCGGCCTGCCCCCGGCCGACGGCACGCGCCGCGGTTGGCAGCGCATGGCGATGTGAGTCGGGTTGGACCGGCTTTCGCGCAGGAGATGACGGGGCGAGTCGGTGGGATGCGTGACGCTCTTGTCCTGCATGGTCGTGTCCACGTTCGCCTGCTTCAGCTCGCGCTCGCGCGCTTTCGCTCGACCGCGGCCTCGATCCACCGCCGCACGATGTTTCGGTTCGGCGCAGCGATACCCTTGGATGACACACGCCGGATGACGCGAATCCGTCACTGAGCCACGACGAGGTCGCGGCCCCGATCGATTCCGGGCCGGCGGCGGGTGGCCACGTTCAGTGAGCCCTTTGACGGGGCGGCACGTCACAAATACAGCCTCCTGCCCAGAATCTGTGGGCGAGTTTCAGGTGGGGCGGGTCTCGCCACGCTGATAGTACAAGGCCACTTCCGTCGCCTTGAACGTACGGAAGCCATACGCTTCGCTGAAGCGCCGTTTCGCGTTGGCGTTCAGACCGCTGGTCTGCGTGAGAGGGTGCTTGGCTGGCACACGCGACTTACCGCGACGCC
Source organism: uncultured Planctomycetaceae bacterium (assembly GCA_964345245.1). GTDB lineage: Bacteria > Planctomycetota > Phycisphaerae > Phycisphaerales > Zrk34 > CAYFQS01. Next base: position 1,869 of record CAYFQS010000158.1, read on the forward strand.
AGCGACGTTCATTTCAGCGAAACATCAACTTCCGGGATCTCCCCCAGGGACCAAGGGATGGGAGGGGGTGCGACAAAGCCGCAATCTACCCACAAATTCTCGCGAAAAACGCTTACCGTGACCGGATCAGAGGCCAGACCGGCGCAACGAACAAGGCGGCAGCGATGCGCTGCCGCCTTTCGTCGTGCAATGCCCGGGACTGGATTCGAACCAGCACGGGGTTTAAAAAGCCCCACTAGCACCTCAAGCTAGCGCGTCTGCCAATTCCGCCACCCGGGCAGGGCGGAGCCGGGTCGAAGGCCCGACTGCGAACAGTGAAGTATACCGCGAGGGCGGGTGTTCTGTCGAGAGCGGCGCGGGCAGACCCGAAACCCGAATCTCCGAATCAAGGCCCAATGTCCGGATGCACCAATGTCGGTACGTTCACGGGATCGATGCGCCCGGATCATTCGGACCCCTGGATTAGATTCGGACTTCTGGTTTCATTTCGGGTTTCCCATTGGTTGCGTTTGCCCCGGCGGGGCGTTATCAAGGAGCGAGCGTGTTTCCTGACTTCAGACAACGTGTGATCCTGACCGTGGCGGTGGTCATCGGCGGGCTGTTGTATCTCGCGGCGGGGCGGGTGGCGATGGCGGCCGAGGGCTGGGACGGCTGCACGCTGCTCTTCGCCGGCTCACCCGTCGGGGCGGCGTTTGCTTTTGCGATCACGAGCATCGTCGTGTGCTTCATCGCCGGGACCGCTTCGGCGACGGGCAATCCGCTGGCCGGGCCCTTCGTGATCGCCGCCGCCCTGGCGTTTCCCGCGGTGGCGGGAGGCTCGATCGACGACTGGCTGCGGTATCACGACCTGCCCGGTGGCTACCGGGTGCTCGCGGTCGAAGTTCTCCTGTGGGGCGGACTGCTGTTCGCCGGCATGTGGGCCACGCCGCTGATCCGCAACCGGGTTCGCCCCCGGCTGCCCCACTGGCTGGCCGGCGACTCCGCCGAGCCCCGCGATGCTCCGGTCATCCAGTGGGTCTGGTCGAGTCCCGAGATGCAGGACGAGGGGTTCTTCGGCCTCGTGGAGCAGATCGCCGAGGCGACCCGGCTGTCGCCCGGCCGGGTGCAGGAAGCGCTGGGCACGGCGGTGACGCTGCTCGCCGCGTGGGGGCTGTCGATTCTGCTGCTGCGGGTGCCGGACGTGGGGCAGGTCACCGTGGGGCTGGTGCTGGGGTTCACGCTGGGATCGCTGCTCGGGCACCAGATGTTTCCCGCGACCCGGCCAGTGGGGTTCCTGCTGTGTCCTTTTGTGCTGGCGGCTTGCACATACCTCTGGGTGGCGGCGACTTACCGCAGCGAGGACGCCGTGCTTCACGCGGCATTCCGGATCGGCGACCTCTTGGCCGAGGGCACGCTCGCTCGCACCGCGCTGGCGCTGCCGATCGCCTACGCATCGGCCGGCGTGGCGGGGGTCACCCTCGGCGTCGGCTGGTCGCAGGTGATCATCGCCAACCGCCGCAAGGGCCGGGTGCTGCAGCCCGCGGCTTGACGGCCGGGCTTTGCTTTGCCTCCCAACACAACCTACCATAATCGCTGATTTTCCGGTCGATTCACTCGACCGAACCCACGGAGATTGACCATGCCAGTGGAGCAGACCAGGCCCGCGTCGGAGAAGAAGCTTTCCGACGTGCAGGCCAAGCGTGATTTCAGGCAGATCGCCATCGACAAGGTCGGCGTCAAGGACGTGACCTACCCGCTGACCATCCGCACCCGCGACGGCGGTGAGCAGTCCACCATCGCCACCGTGAGCATGTACGTGAGCTTGCCCCATCACCAGAAGGGCACGCACATGTCGCGTTTCCTCGAGGTGCTCAACGACTGCTGCTCGGACGCGATTCACCCCGAGCAGCTCATGCACGTCTGCCACGAGATTCGTGAGAAGCTTGACGCCGAGGACGCCCACCTCGAGGTCGCCTTCACCTATTTCATGAAGAAGCAAGCCCCGGTCACCGGTCTTCCCGGGCTGATGGATTACCAGGTCAACTTCGAGTGCACGGCGGACGGGGTGAGTGATTTCATCATGGGCGTGACCGTGCCCGCCACGAGTCTCTGCCCGTGCTCGAAGACGATCTCGGCCTACGGGGCCCATAACCAGCGCTGCGAAATCGAAGCCCGCGTCCGCATGAAGGGCCTGGTCTGGATCGAGGACATCGTGGAGATCGTCGAGCAGTCGGCCAGCGCTCAGCTCTACGCGGTGCTCAAGCGGCCGGACGAGAAGTACGTCACCGAAGAGGCCTTCGACCATCCGAAGTTCGTTGAGGACATCGTGCGCGACCTCGCCGTGGCTCTCGATGAGACCAGGAAGGTCACGTGGTACGAGATCCACTCGACCAATTTCGAATCGATTCACAACCACAACGCCTACGCCCAGATCGTACGGGACAAGCGCAACGACTGAAGCCCATTATTGCTCGGAGCGATCGCGCTTTGCCGATAGGGGTATTGTCAAACCCTGACGTTTGTCATACGTAGGACGTTTGTGAAGGCGCTGCGAAGGGCTATTCCCAGCATGTTCCATCGCCGGCTGGCGCTGCTGGCCGCGGCAATGTTGCTCTGCGCCTCGGTCCTGGGGGCGCAGCTCTTGCGATTGACGGTGATCGAAGGGGAGCGGTGGCTGGAGGAGGCCGAGTCCGCCCTGTCCACGGTGCGGCTGCTGGACACGATCCGCGGGCGTATTCTCGACCGCAAAGGGCGCGAGCTCGCCGTCGACCAGCCGTGCTTCGACATCGCCGTGGACTACGACGTGATCGCCGGCGACTGGGTCTATCGTCAAGCCCGCCGACAGGCGTACCGCGAGCATTCGGATGCATGGATTCGCATGGGGCACAGGAGGCGCGAAGATCTGATCGGCGAGTATTACCAGCCCACCTACCAGCAGCAGGTCGAGGGACTGTGGGAGACAGTGTGCCGCCTTGGCGGGATCGATCGAGCCGAACTCGACCGCCGTCGCGAGACGATCATCGAACGCGTGCAGCGGGTGCGGGCGAGCCACTGGCGGCGGCTGGCCAACCGGCGGGCGGAGGAATCGGAGGACCCCGTTGAGCTGGCCGACATCGCCGAACCGGTGCGCGAGGAGCGAACGTCGCACGCCCTGCTGTCCGCGGTGAGCAACGAGGTGGCCTATGCGTTCCGCAAGCTCCGGGCCGAGGCCGAGGAGCGGCCGGAATTGCTGGCCTTCCGCAAAATCGAGGTCGTCGAAGCCAAGACGCGGGCGTATCCGCATCGCGAGACGACGGTGACCCTCGACCGCAGCACGCTGCCCGCGCCGCTGCGGACCGAGAAGCCGATGGCCCTCGACGTGGCCGGCGTGGCGGGGAGTCTGATCGGGTCGATGCGGGACGAGGTCTGGGCCGAAGACGAGCAGCGACTGCCGTACCGCCGCAATGGCGTGGTCGACCTCAAGGGCTATTTGCCGGGCGATCACGTCGGTTCGACCGGGATCGAGGCGTCGGAGGAACTGCGGCTCCGCGGCCGGCGCGGCCGCGTGATCCGCCGGCTCGACACCGGACAGGAAACGATCCACTCGCCCGAAGTCGGTGAGGACGTGCGGCTCACCCTCGATATCGCGCTGCAGGCCCGCGTGCGGGGGCTGCTTGATCCGCAGTTCGGCCTCGCACAGGTGCAGCCGGACTGGCATCGCACCTCCCTGCCCGCCGGCACCCCGCTGTACGGCGCGGTGGTCGTGATGGAGGTCGACTCGGGCGACCTGCTCGCGCTCGTCTCGACACCGACACTCGACGGGCTGCCGGACGAGGCGCCCGACGAACTCACGGATCAGGCGCTGGTGAACAAGGCGATCGGCGGGGTGTATCCGCCGGGCTCGACGATGAAGCCCATCATCTACACCATTGCCGCGACCGAGCGGGCCATGCAGTGGGACCAGGTCTGGGAGTGCAAAGGGCACCTGCTGCCGCACCGCAAGGACGTTTATCGCTGTTGGATTTACCGGCCGCGCTACGGCTATGCCACGCACGGTCGACTCGGCCCCTCCGAGGCCATCGCCCGAAGCTGCAACATCTACTTCTACGAAAGCGCCCGGTCGCTTGGGGCCGCGCGACTCGTCGAGGGCTTGCGCCGCTGGGGCTACGGTCGGCAGATCGGTCTCGGCATCGACGGCGAAGTGTCGGGCATGCTGCCGTCGTTGACCGGCGTGAACCCGGAAGGGCGGGAACTGTCGCTGTCCAACGCGATCATGATGGGCATCGGCCAGGGGCCGTCCGACGTGCCCCCGGTGCAGGTCGCGGCCGGACATGCCGCCCTCGCACGGGGCGGGTATTACCAGAGCCCGGTGCTCATCGAGCATCGAAGGAACACGCAGGACACCCGCGACCTCTCGGTGTCTCCGCGCGTCATCGCCAACGCCCTGCAGGGGATGTACGAGTCGGCGAACAATGCGGACTACGGCACCGGGCACCACATTTCCGGCCTGCCGCGGACGCCGGACTCGCCCAAGGGCGAGCCGATCCTCAACATCGACCGCGTTACCTGCCGGGCCAAGACCGGCACCGCCCAGACCGCCCGCCCGCGATGGATTGACGCCAACGACAACGGCGAGATCGAAGACGGCGAACGGATCACCAGCGAACACGGCTGGTACGTCGTGCACGCCCAGCGGCCGGACGACGCCCGCGCGTCCTACGTCGTCGTCGTGCTCATGGAATACGGCGGATCGGGCGGGCGCGTGTCCGGCCCGATCGCCAATCAGGTCCTCCACGCCCTGCGCGCGGAGGGGTACCTCTAGCACAAGCCGTCCTGGGCTGCGCCGCGAAGCGAAGCAGGCCCTGGCGGGAATACGGCCGCTGACGGCGGCATCACCATGCTCCACCTGCTCCGCCCTCATCCCGGCTGGCTCGCCTTGCTCGCCGCACTGATCCTCTCGGCGATGGGCATCTTCGCCATCGACGTGGCCACCCCGGCGGGCAGCGTGCTGATGACCAAGCAGGCGATCTTTCTCGGCGTCGCCATCGTGGCCATGCTTTTCACCGCGCTGCCCCATCACCGCGTGATCGGCATGATCGCCTTGCCCCTGATGATCGCGGTTCTGGTGCTGCTGGTCATCGTCATCCTGCCACTGCCTCGCACGCTCATCCCGGTGCGCGGCGGGGCGACGCGCTGGATCGATCTCGGGCCGATTCAACTGCAACCAAGCGAGCTGGCAAAGATCGTCTTTGTCCTCGTCCTCGCCCGGTACCTGCGATTCCGGGAGAACTATCGCACGCTCAAGGGCCTGCTGCTGCCGCTGTTGATCACCTTCGTGCCCATGCTGCTGATCCTCAAGGAGCCGGACCTCGGCACGGCGATGATCTTCCTGCCCGTGCTGTTCGCGATGCTCCTGGCCGCCGGGGCGAAGATCAAACATCTGCTGGTCATCGTCCTGCTCGGTCTGTCGCTGGCCCCGGCGATGTATCCCCTGCTCAAGGACTATCAGAAAGATCGCATCCGGGCGGTGGTGTACCAGGTGCGGGGCGAGACGAAGCATCACCAGGGCATCGGCTTTCAGGGGGCGGTGGCGATGACGCTCGTCGGGTCCGGCCGGACAGTCGGGCACGATCCCGGCCACGCCCGCGACCTCGTGCGTTACAACCGCCTGCCCGAGCGGCACAACGACCTGATCTTCGCCGTCGTCTGCACGCGATGGGGACTGATCGGCGGCCTGACCGTGCTCGGCGCGTATGTGCTGTTTATCGTCTCGGGCTTGATCACGGCGGCGTCGAACAAAGACCCCTTCGCCCGCCTCGTGGCCGTGGGCGTCAGCGCCATCGTCTTCACGCAGATGGCGGTGAACATCGGGATGACGGTGGGCATGCTGCCGATCACCGGGCTCTCGCTGCCGTTCATCAGCTACGGCGGATCGTCGCTGGTGGCGAACTTCCTGATGGTGGGGCTGGTCATGAACGTCGCCGCCCGCCGGCCGATCATCATGGCTCGGCCGGCGTTTGAATATGGACCCGTGGAGGCCCTACAATAAAAGATCAAAAGATACCGTTTCTTCACCCAAGCGGGGGTTGGATATGCGACGCTCAACGATACTGACCGGGATGCTCGTGCTTTGCCTGGCCGCGGCCGGGCAGGCGATCGAGTCCACGGAACTCGATCCGCCGCTGAAGGTGCTCGTCTACACGCTCGACAACCGTGAAGTGACGGGGCGGATGACCGCCGTCGGGCCCGAGCGGTTCACGGTCCAGACCGCGGACGGCGAGGAGGAGGTCAACTGGTCGAATCTCGACGGCCGCACGATCTACCTGCTGCACATGCGGGC
>CAYFQS010000159.1:0-3540 GCA_964345245.1 uncultured Planctomycetaceae bacterium
CTGAACCTCGATCCGCGGAAGGTCGAAGCCGCGATCACCGACAAGACAAAGGCGATCCTCGGGGTGGAAGCGTTCGGGAACCCGACGCACATGGAGAAGCTGGCGTCGCTGGCGAGCAAGTACGAGATTCCCTTCATCGAGGATTGCTGCGAGGGGCTGGGCGGGGTGTACATGGGCCGGCCGATCGGATCGTACGGCCGGGCGGGCGTGTTCGCGTTCTATCCCAACAAGCAGATCACCACCGGCGAAGGCGGGGTGATCGTGACCGATGACGACTGCCTGGCCGAGCTTTGCCGCTCACTGCGGAATCAGGGCCGCGCCCCCGGCCGGATGGCCGATGAAGGCACGTGGCTGGCCCACGAGCGACTGGGTTACAACTATCGCCTGTCCGAGATCGCCGCCGCGATCGGCATCGCCCAGATGGAGCGGCTGGACGAGATGCTCCAGGCCCGCCGCGAGGTCGCCTGCAACTACGTCGAGCGGCTGATGGAGTATCCCGAGTTGATCCTGCCCACCGTCGATGACGAGACCGAGATGAGCTGGTTCGTGTTCGTCGTGCGGCTGACCAACGAGTTCAACGTCGCCGCCCGGAACCGCATCATCACGGGGATGCGGCGCCATGAGGTGGGCTGCGCCGATTACTTCCCGCCGATTCATCTTCAGCCGTTCTACCGCGAGAAGTTCGGGTTCAACAAGGGCGAGTTCCCGGTGACCGAGTCGGTCGCCGGCCGCACCATCGCCCTGCCGTTTTTCAATCGGATTGATTCGACGCAGATCGAACTCGTCGCCCTCACGCTCCGCATCATGCTCGACCGCGAGAAACTCCTGCAAGGCAAACGCACCGACGATGAAGACAACGGCGGCGAGTCCCTGCCGGATCGCAGCAGTTGAGCTCCGGCTGACGGGCGCAGGCGTATGGGCAGGCCTCGAAGTCGAACCGCGGCAACCCGCTCTGACGAATGATCGACCCGAGGGTGCGGCGAGCGATTTCCGAGGCCTGCGGCATAATCACCGGAGTGGCGCCTGACTCCGTACATCGTTGGAACGAGATGTGACTGCCCCGCTGCCGGACGCCTTCGAACCCGTGCGACTCCAGAACCCGCAACCTCCCGGCTTGACATCGGCCGAAGCTTAGCCCACCTCGATCTCCAGGGGGCTGACGTAGGTTTCTTCGTGTAAGCGTCCGGCGACTTCTTCCGGCGAGGCGGTTTCAACAAACAACTCCACCGCCTCGCGAAGGTTGGCCTTCGCCTGCTCGATGGTCTGGCCCTGGCCGGCCACGTCCAGTTCCAAGCAGAGCGAGACCCATTGCTCGCCCTCCCGGTGAATGGTTGCCGTCAGTCTGCGAACGGTCATGGCGTGATCTCCGGGTTCACTGCCATCCACCTGCATCCTAGCTGGGAAGGCACGGGGACGATCATTCCCGGCGCGCAAGCCGGACTGGAGCGACCTTCGGCCCGAGTTCAGGGCGAAGCCCGCGCAAGTCCGGATCGGATCGGCCCGCGGGCGTGCCGCACTCGGAGGATCGGGGGGCGCGGGTGAACTCTCGCTGAGTTCCCGGTGTTCTCCGCGCTACTTCGCGTCTCTGCGGTCAATCTCGACGCCGAGCTGCTTCGCCGCGGCGTCGGCGGTCTGGTCGATGAGGGTGGCGATGGTCATCGGGCCCACGCCGCCGGGCACGGGGGTGATCCACGACGCCCGCTCGGCGCAGGGCTCGTAATCGCAGTCGCCGACGTTGCCCTCGTTGTAACCGGCGTCGATGACCACGGCCCCATGCCTGACCCAGTCGCCCTGGACGAAGCGCGGCCGGCCGACCGCGGCGACGATCAGGTCCGCCCGCCGCACGACATCCGGCAGATCGCAGGTGCGCGAGTGGCAGACCGTGACCGTGGCGTGGGCGTTGATCAACAACGCCGCCATCGGCTTCCCGAGGATCGGACTGCGGCCGATCACCACCGCCTCCATGCCCTTGGGATCGACCTGGCACTCTCGAAGCAGCGTCATGATCCCGCCGGGCGTGCAGCTCGCGAACCCCGGCACGCCGAGCATCAACCGCCCCAGCGACGTGGCGGTCACGCCGTCCACGTCCTTCTCGACGGGGATGGCTTCGAACGCGGCCCGCTCGTCGATCTGCGACGGCACCGGGTGCTGGAGCAGGATGCCGTGCACGGCCACGTCGTCGCCGAGCTGCCTGATGCGGGCGACGAGTTCATCGGTCGTCGTTTCGGCGGGCATCTCGATGCGCATGGAGTTCATGCCCACCGACTCGCAGCGTTTGCCCTTCATCCGCACGTAGGTGGCGGAGGCCGGGTCGTCGCCGACGAGCACGGTGGCGAGGGACGGCGTGACGGTGCGGGCTTCCTGGACCGCCCGCACCTTTTCCGCCGCGCGGTCGAGCACCTGTTTTGAAATCGCCTTGCCGTCGATGATCTTTGCCTTGGCGTGGTTCATGCGCGTCAATATAGCGATTTGCGGGCGAAGCGTTTGCTTTGTCCGGCGAACGGTTGCCGCCTCCTGTCAGCGAGCGTAGTATTCCCCGCCTGTAACGTGAACCCTGCGACCCGGAGATCGATCATGGCTCAGAGCGGTGAACACCACGTTCTTCATCATCACGCTTACGACGACATCGTGGCCACCACGTGCAACACGCCGATGGTCCAGCTTCAGCGGGTGATCCCGCCGGACCTCGCGACGGTGTGGGTCAAGTGCGAGTTCTTCAATCCCCTGGCGAGCGTGAAGGACCGGATCGGCCGGGCGATGATCGAGGCCGGCGAGCGTGACGGCAAGATCACCGCGGAGACGCACATCATCGAGCCGACCAGCGGCAACACGGGCATCGCCCTGGCGTTCGTCTGCGCCGCGAAGGGCTACCGGCTGACCCTGACCATGCCGGAGTCGATGTCGGTGGAGCGGCGGGCCCTGCTGCGGGCGCTCGGGGCCGACCTCGTGCTCACCGCGTCGGATAAGGGCATGAAGGGCGCGATCGGGAAGGCCTCGGAGATGATCGAGTCCGAGTCGAACGCATGGATGCCCCAGCAGTTCGACAACCCGGCGAACCCCGAAATCCACGAAGCAACGACGGGTCCGGAGATGTGGGCCGCCGCCGAGGGCAAGATCGACGCGATCATCGCCGGCGTCGGTACCGGCGGGACGATCACCGGCGTGACCCGGGCGATCCGCAAGCACAATCCCGACTTCCTCGCCTATGCCGTAGAGCCCGAGTCATCGCCCGTGATCGGCGGCGGCGAGCCGGGCCCACATAAGATTCAGGGCATCGGCGCCGGGTTCATCCCGAAGAACCTCGACACCTCGCTGCTGAACGGCGTGGTGACGGTGAGCAACGAAGAGGCCTTCGAGACCGGCCAGAAGCTCGCTCGCGAAGAAGGCATCCTCGGCGGGATCAGCACCGGCGCCAACGTCTGTGCCGTCCGCAAGGCGATCGACAAGTTCGACCTCCGGGGCAAGCGCGTCGTGACCATCGGCTGCAGCTTCGGCGAGCGCTACCTGTCCACGCCGCTCTTCGCCGACCTTGCGAAGTGA
>CAYFQS010000159.1:3640-8140 GCA_964345245.1 uncultured Planctomycetaceae bacterium
TTCAACCACCTGCGAGCGATCTGAGGTCAGTCAAGCGGATGCACGGCACCGCGCTTCGCGCAGAAGAATTGGCGGGGCTCAGCTTCACAACAACTCGCCGACCACGCTGTCGGCGATGAGCAGCCCGCGGCGGGTGAGGCGGACGTGGGTTGACGTTCGCTCCAGCAGGCCGGCATCGACCAGGCGATCCATCGTCTCGCATCGCGGCTGATCCAGGACATGGGCGAGCCAGTTCAGCGGCACGCCGTCGATGAGGCGGAGCCGCATCATGAGCTGCTCCCCGAGACGGAGGTCGGCGTCGAGTTCTTCCACGTCGCAGGCCGGGGCCCCGGCGCGAGCATCGAGGTAGTCACCGAGGCGCGGGGCATTCGTCCAGCGCAGTCCGGCAACATGCCCCGACGCGCCGGGCCCGGCGGCGAGCCAGTTGCCGCCCTCCCAGTACAGCAGATTATGGCGGCAACGGCGGGAACCGGCACCGCTTCGACGGGCGAAATTGGATATCTCGTAATGCACGTAACCAGCCGCGGTCAGATGGGCGATGGTCGCCTCGAACATCTGTGTCTCGAGTTGCTCGTCGATTGGCTCGAGGCGACCAAGATCGCGCTTTTTCGTCATCGCGGTGTTCGGTTCGTAGGTCAGGTCGTAGCAGGACAGGTGGTCGGGGCGGAGGGCGAGGGCGGCGTCGAGGTCGGCCCGCCAGTCGTCGAGCGATTGCCCCGGCACGCCGAAGATCAGGTCGAGACTGATGTTGTCGATCCCGGCCGCGCGGGTCAGCTCGACCGCCCGGCGGACGTTGGACGGATCGTGCCACCGCTCCAGCGTCCTGAGATGTCGCGGATCGAAGGACTGGGCGCCGATGGACAGGCGGTTGACTCCCGCGGCCCGCATCACCGCCGCCTTCCCCGCGTCGATGGTCTCCGGGTTGGCCTCTACGGTCCACTCCTCACACCGGGTGAGGTCGAACGCATCACCGACGGCCGCCAGCACCCGCCGCAGCAAGTCAGGCGAAAGCAGCGTGGGCGTGCCGCCGCCGATGAAAACCGTTCGCAGCGACGAGTCGGTCAGCTCGCCGAGCCCCGCGAGTTCGCCGGCCAGCCGACGGACGAACGCCGCATGCCGGTCATCATCGACCACGGAGTAGAAATCGCAGTAATGGCACTTGTGGAAGCAGAAGGGCACGTGCAGATAGAGCCCCTCGACATCGAGGGGCGCGCGGGGGCGCAGCAGTTCCGCCGCCCCGCGGTTCGGGCGATTTGCCGGGTCCGGGGCCGCTTGATGCACTGGCCGCGATGAGTTAAACTTGCGCGTCATAACCGCTCTGTTCCACATGAGGTTGACCCATGCAGGCCTCGCTAGTGATGTTCAAAGCCGACGGCGAACGGAAGGACTTTCCGCTACCCGAAGGCAAGACCGTTGTCGGTCGGCGAAACACGTGTGAACTGCGTATTCCGCTGTCCAGCGTATCGCGCAAACACTGCGAAATCGAACTGAACGACGATGGCGTGTTCCTGCGCGACCTCGGGTCCAGCAACGGCACGTTCTTCAATGACCAGCGGGTTCAGGAAGCCCAGCTCACCGCCGGCGACCGAGTGCAGGTCGGCCCGGTGTTCTTCCACGTGGTGGTCGATGGCGAGCCGTCGGAGATCGAACCCGTGCGGACGGTCCTGCCCGGCGGCAGCGGCGACGTGCAGGCCGCGGACGAAAGCGGCGGCCCCGAGCCGTTGCCCGCCTCCGAGGGTGTGCCCGAAGAGGTCGAAGCCGAGTCCCACAGCCCGACCGTCGACCTCGATGACGATCTCGACCCCATCTCCGCCCTCGAAGCCATGGCCGACAACGAATCGGACGGTAACGACGAGGCGGAGGACCTGCCGCTGCTGGAGGACGATGACGAGGAAGACGACCGCTGAGCAGTCCGGTCGCGACCGGCCTGAAATCGCGAGGATCGATCCGACCACTCCGGCAATCCCACGGATATCATCACCCCGCCCCAGGCACCGGGGCGGCCTGTAACCCCGAGGCGTGAAGACCATGCAGAATCCCCCGAACATCGCGATCGCCGGCGTGACCGGCGCCGTCGGGCAGGAGTTCCTGTCCATCCTCGAACAGCGCGACTTCCCCTGCGGCGAGGTCAAACTCCTCGCCAGCAGCCGCTCCGCGGGTAAGAAGCTCACCTTCAAGAACACCGAGTACACCATCGAGGAGCTGGGCGAGGATTCGTTCGAGGGTGTGGACATCGCCCTGTTCTCGGCCGGGGGATCGGTAAGCAAGCAGTTCGCCCCCATCGCGGCCAGGACCGGCTGCGTCGTGGTGGACAACTCCTCGGCCTTCCGGATGGACCCCGAGACGCCCCTTGTCGTGCCGGAGATCAACCCCGAGGACGTGAAGCGGCACAAGGGCATCATCGCGAACCCGAACTGCTCGACGATCATCATGAACGTGCCGGTGTGGCCGCTGCATCAGCGGGTGCCGGTGAAGCGGGCGGTGTGCAGCACCTACCAGGCGGCGTCCGGGGCCGGCGCCGCGGCGATGAGCGAACTCGAGCAACAGGCCCGCGACTGGTCGGCCGGCACGTCGCTCAAGATGGACATCTTCAAGCGCCAGTACATCTGGAACCTCTTCAGCCACAACTCGGACATTGATCCCGAGACCGGCTACAACACCGAAGAGACGAAGATGATCAAGGAGACCCGCAAGATCTTCCACGACGAGGGCGTGAAGGTTTCGGTGACCTGCGTCCGCGTGCCGGTGCTGCGGGCGCACTGTGAATCGCTCAGTCTCACCTTCGCCGATGTGATCAGCGAGAACGACGTGCGGGAGATTCTCTCCAGCGCGCCGGGCGTGAGCGTGATGGACGACCGCGAGGCGAACAAGTTCCCCGAGCCGCTCGACGCGACCGGTGGGGACGATGTGCTCGTCGGCCGCATCCGCCAGGACGCCGGGCAGGACGACGGCGTGGGGATCGAGATGTTCATCGCGGGGGATCAGCTCCGCAAAGGCGCCGCCCTCAACGCCGTGCAGATCGCCGAGCTGCTGCTGGAATCCTGAAAACGATTCGCAGCGGTGGCGGGCCGACCTGCGACCACGACTTGCAGCCCCGCGGCCGGCCGGTATGCTCGTGCTGAGACGAACCCCCACCGCACGTGATTGGAGATCCCCATGGCTGACAGCAAAGTTCCCGACGGACTGAACACCATCCTCGCCGACGCGATCGTCTTCTACCAGAAACTGCACAACTACCACTGGATGGTCGAAGGAAAGCATTTCTTCGGACTTCACGAGAAGTTCGAGGAACTGTACGACCGCTGGGCGGAAGTGATGGACGACGTGGCCGAGCGGGTGCTGACCATCGGCGGCCGGCCGGTGCCGACCCTCGCCGACGCGCTCAAGGCCGCGACGATTGAAGAGGACGGCTCGAAGCCCGACGCCAAGGACATGGTCAAGATCGTCCTGGCCGATCTGCAGCAGCAGCTCGAAAACATGCGGAAGACCATCGCCGCCGCCGAGGAAGCCGACGACCGCGGCACGGCCAACCTGCTCGACGAGTTCTGCGACGAGATCGAGAAGACCAACTGGATGCTTACGGCCTGGCTGGCGTAAGCCGCCCCGCCCGCGGCAAACGACTCACCGCAGCCCCCGGCGCGAGCCGGGGGCTTTCCACGCGCCGCGACCAGCTCGATGATCAATCGTCGATCTCGATCGTCAGCCCGTCGTAACCGACGAAGACGTGTTCCGGCAGATGCGCTTCGAGTTCCGCGTGGCGGATGTCGTGGGCGATATGGGTGAAATACGTCCGGCGTGGCTTGATCTCGTCGACCACCTCCAGCGCCTGATCGACGGTGAGATGCGTCGGGTGATGACGATAGCGCAACGCGTCGAGCACGAGCACGTCGAGGTCTTCCAGCATCGGATAGGTTTCTGGCGGAATACTGCTGACATCGGTGCAGTAGGCCATGCGGCCGACCCGGAACCCGAGCACGGGCAGCCGCCCGTGCATCAGCCGCATCGGCAACCATTCACGCCCGTGCAGTTGAAACGAACTGCCCTCCGTGATCGGATGCGTGATCAGCATCGGGATGAACGAGCGGTTGACGTTCTTCTGCGGCTGAAAGATGTAGCCGAACGTCGTGCGCAGCCAGCTCATCATCCGCTGTTCGGCGAAGATATCGACCGCGGTGCCCATCACCGCGTTGAACCGGCGAAGGTCGTCGAGGCCGAAGATGTGGTCGGCGTGGTTGTGGGTGTAGACCACGCCGTCGCAACGCATCACCCGGTGCCGCACGAGCTGGTGACGGAGTTCGGGCGGCGTGTCGATGAGCACCACCCGCTCCGCCCCGTTCGGGTCGGGGTACTGCACCATCGCCCCGGACCGATCACGGTGATCGCGCGGATCGGGCGAGCGGCAGACCTCGCAGTCGCAGCCGACCATGGGAATCCCCGCACTGGTCCCCGTGCCGAGCAAAGTTAACGTGATCGACATCCCGGCAGTGTAGCGAGCGGGGC
>CAYFQS010000160.1:0-8051 GCA_964345245.1 uncultured Planctomycetaceae bacterium
TTGTCATCCTGCACCTCGCCGGGCACGCCGGCATAAATGCCGCCCTTCTCGCCCACCGTGCCGACCAACCTGGGTTTGCCGGAAATGTCGTAGGCGCGCACCTGCTGATCCTGTCCGTTCTCAGCCACCAGCAGGCGTTGGCGTTGCCCATCAAAGGCGACGCCCGTGGGCACCTCGACGTCGGTGATCGTCGCCTCGATCCGGCCGGTGCGCGCGTTCAGCTTCACGATCTCCGCCTGGTGGTCGTATGAGCCGTCGTCGACCATTTCGAACACACTGTCCTCGAACGCCTCGCGGACCACCCAGAGCGTCCCGTCCTCGCCCAGCGCCAGCGGGCCGGGCCGCTCGAAGTCGATGTGACGACGCTGCTCCAGGGTTTTCGCGTCGTAGAGTTCGATGCGATCGTCCGTGGAATTGCTGACGAACACGGTCTGATCGTCCGCCGCGAGGCCGCGTACGGGCTGCGGCTTCTTGCTATCAGACACCTTCACGAAGTCGCGGCCGCCCATCTGATGGTTCAAACGCTGAAAGCCGTTGCCCTGCGAGGTGAACAGATGCGTGCGGTTGGCGGCGACGGCCATGCCGGCTTTGGGGGTCTTGTGGTCCGGGGCGATCTGCTTGCCGTCGCGGTAGGCGGCGATGCAGTGACCCTGCTCCTCGAAAAAGCTGGTGACAAAGCATGTGCCGTCCGGCGCGGTGTAGAGCCCGGTCATGTTGAAGTTCACCGTGCTGTTGATCGGGCCACGCAGCGTGTTGCCGAACCACGAGGTCCGATAGCCCAGCCGGGGACGGGAGAGGGTGATCTGATCGAAGGTCGCCTTGGCCGTACTGTTCGGCTTGCCGCTCTCGAGGATCAGCCCGACGTACACGGCGTCTTTGGTCACTTTGGACCGCCTGAGGCCGGAACCGCGCATGCGGCTTCGGGCAAACCCTTTGTAGGTCCCGACGTGATGGCCTTTGCGCACGATGCGCAGCCAGGTCGGGTTGTCCGGCGTCGGAGCGCCGCCGCCCATGCGCGCGGTCTCGCCCATGCCGGGTTCAAGGTCGCCATCGAGCTGTTCGACGAGGTGCAGACCCGCCGTGGGCTGACCGCCGCCTTCGGTCGTGATCCGCGTCAAGCGGACATCGATCTGAAAGTCGCCTTCAACCTTCGCATAGTAGAACGTCTTCCCGGTGCTCGTGAGGGTCACGCCCGTGTCGGGATCGCCTTTCACCCGGTTCGCAGCTCTCGCATCATCGGCGGCATAAACCTCCCAGTGGGCCTCCAGCGGCTGCGGTTCGGCGGCCCCGGCCGTTGTGGCCAACACCATCAGCGCACTCAGCAGCAGTCCGAGCGCCATGACGCTGAACAGGTTCCGTTTCGGTTGAGCTTTCATCGACATCATCCTTTCAGGTGGCCTCGTCGCGTGGATGAACCCATCGTTGTTGCATGTCTCATGACCGATACCGCCGGGTCGTGTTGGGCCGGCCGACCTTTTGGCCCTCGTTCATCGTGTTAGCGCCGAACACGGGGCGGGTTGAAGTAGAAGTCATTGCGGTTGTGCGCAAAGTCGTTGCCGGCAATGCGTGGTCATGCAGCCCAATTGCACCGCTGACCTGTCAAGTGACCGCCTGACTTGGTGTTCACCGCGGCGAAAATTTCGATTCTCATGCAAAGCATGTCGAGGGGCCGAATCACCACAGTGGTTGAGCGCCGGTGGAATCGGCCATCCAACTCTCGGGATCAAGCAACCGTGGCGATCAACGCAATCGCCAGCGGATCGTGTTCGACGGGCTCGGCTGCCAATAGGGATGCAGGGTCAGGCCATTCATCTTCGTCGCACCCGCGGCGCTGCCGAATTCCACGTCACCGCCGGCGTCGGCGTTGAAGCGGAACGTGAAGCCGAAGCTCATGCCCGGCTGCGGATCGCTCACACCCAGGTCGCTCCAGGGGATCGCCACGCGATAGGTGGTTCGGCCATCGGCATGTTCGACCGAATGTTCTGCCTCGATCGCCCGCTGCGGGTTGTCGCTTCGCTCCTGATGCGGGTAATGATGACCGCGCGGCACGCCCGGCGCCAGCAGCCGCCACAGCTCCGGCTTGCCGTCGTCGCACTGATACAACGCGAATTCGTAGTCCGTGTCCGGCAGCGACACCCAGTTCCGTGGCAGGTCTTCCGCCGGATAGGTCAGATCGTGGGTCGCGGTCATACGGTCCTCGGGTGAGTCGAAGTCGAAGGCGAACTGGAACGTGTCGCCGTTGAAGGGCAGGTCGCCCTGGAAGTTCGGCGCGATCTGGCAGTAGTGGAAGTTCAGTTCCTCGAGACTCGCCTCCGGCCGCTGGGCCTTGACGTAGAAGTAAGCCCGCACCATGCGGTGGTTGGCGAGCTTCTTGAGTGCCGGGCGCTTCTCGAGAAACGCCTGGTACGCCGGCCAGTCCGGGTCCTGCCGGACTTGTTCCTTTTTGTCCTTGCGCGGTCGAAAGTTGAGGAATTTCGCGTAAGGTTCGAGCGGCCTCAGCTTCTGCTCGATGTGCTCGCCCCAGAAGTACTGGTCCTCATCCCATTCAGCCAGCCGGGTTTTCGGGGCCAATTGCTGATCATCCACGCGGGCCTGGATGTAAAGATGATCCTCATCCCAGGTCAGCCGCACGTCGCCCCGCTTGGCCTCGGTGGCTGTTTCGTCGCGCTCGACGAAGGGCAGCCAGATGCGTTCGATCGGATCGACGTCCGATCCGCCTTCGGCCGAGAACACCTGTACGG
This sequence comes from uncultured Planctomycetaceae bacterium, assembly GCA_964345245.1. Classification (GTDB taxonomy): domain Bacteria; phylum Planctomycetota; class Phycisphaerae; order Phycisphaerales; family Zrk34; genus CAYFQS01. The sequence continues at coordinate 2,742 of CAYFQS010000160.1, forward strand.
GGCGGATTTGATCCCACGCCACGCCATCCCCGGTCACAGGCATGGTTCGTTTCGCGATACCCGTCACGTGAACGACTTCGCGGTGTTCCTCCGGCTCCCCATTGGCGGGGACGAACGCGAAGCGTAGCGGCAAACCGCCCTCAGCGGCGGCTCGCACGGGCACATTCACCGTCGTGGTCTCACCCGCGCCGAGTCGCAAGTCCTGTTCAAAAGCCAGCGGGGCCTGATCCGTGAGCGACTCGACGCCCAGTTCGCCGGTGATCGGACGGTTGTAGAGGTTGTGCACCTGGACCGGCAGGGTTGCGGGATCGGCCTCCGAGGGATTAGTCGGCAGCATCTGCGGGGCGATATGCACATGCCGCAGCCCCTCCAGCCGGCTGTCGCGTATCGTCTGGATCGCCTCCGCGGCTTCGCCGCGCGGCTCGACGAAATACGCCTGCGTGTCCATCTTCAACACGGAGGTGCCCTCGCCGTCCGGCTCGATCACGTTGCCGGAGATATCGCGGATTTCCAGCGTGTGCCGCGGATCGCGGATCGTCAGCGTGCCGTTGGGGCCCGCGAGCATCTGGTGCCACGGATAATCGCGCAGCCGGCCGCTGCCGGTCGACGTGAGCTTGCCCACCAGCACGAATCGGGCGTCGTCATCGCCGCCGAACTGGTACAGGTATGGCAGGTGGTCGGTGAAAACGATCCGCTCGAACACGCGATTCTGGATGAAGGCGTTCCACGCGGCGAAGGTGACGCCGGCCGGCATCGGGGTCGCCACGCCCGGCTCGCCCCGCTGGCCGTGAATCCTGTCCTCCCCGATCTGCTGCCAGAGCATGTCGGGCGTGAAGGGGTTGATGAAGCGCTGGCCGTTGGAGAGAAACTGGGTCATGAACTGCGCGGCGAGCACCTGCGAGTGCACGCCCCAGGTCTCGGTCTCCCCGCTGATGATGCCCTGCTTTTCCGCTACCCGCGGGCCGTAGGTCGTGGGCAGACTTACATAGTGGTCGGTCATGATGTCGATCATGTTGATGTGCTGGCGCGACTCGCCGGTGAGCAGCTTGTCCTCGGTGTTCATCACCGAGCAGGCGGCCATAACGTTGATCTCCGGCGATACCGCCTTGACGCCGTCGTGAATCGCCTTGAGCAACTGGCGATAGCGGATCGAGTCGCCGCCCCAGCCGGAGATGCCGAACGGCTCCCACGGCTCGTTCCAGTGCTCCACGCCCCAGAGGCCGGCCTCGCCGCCGTTCCAGTACTTGCGGGCGAGGTTCTCGTACCACTGCCGCAATTCCGGATCGCGCTCGGGGGGCAGAATCCGCGAGATCGGTCGGCCCGGATAATTCCAGGGCAGCTCCTGCTCGTTGTGCGCGCCAATCGTGAGCATGACCTTGATACCGTGCTTCTCCGCCGCGGCCATCATCGAATCGAGCCCGTCGTGGACCGGGTCATCCTCGCTCGAAGCAACATCCGAGCCGACTTCCTTGCGAATCAGGCCGATGCCGAGGCGCGCCAGCGCTTCCATCCGGTGATCGTCGGTGAAATACTGCACCCAGTGCCTGCGCCCGGCCAGGCCGTACTCGGCCTGGATTTGCGGCAGGTCGCCCTTGCGCGGCGTGGGCTTCATCACCCGCGCCAGCGCCCCGATGAGCGTGCGGCCACGGTCGGACCGGCCGGCCTCGGTGCGGGGCTCGCCCGCCCGCTCCAGGATGATCGCGTACATGCCATACGCGTCCGGCACGTCGATCTGTCCGCTCAGTCCGTGCTCACCTGGTTTCAACTTCGACACCGGCGTGCGCTTCACCGCCGCGTCGGCCAGCTCGATCGCCCGCACCGCATCGCCGTGGACGAATCCCGTCTCCGTCGGGTCGTACTGCCCGGTGTGGAAGCCGACGACTTCGATGTGACCTTCGGCCACCGCCCGCTGCGCCTTCGGCGCCGAGGCGATGGTGATCTCAACCGGCTCGCCGGGGTAGTACACGCCCCCGATGCGGTTGAGCCCGTGGAGCCGGGATTCCTGCTCCAGTCCCGTCACGCGGAGGGCTTCGAGGTTTTCGCCCTGCCACCACGCAACGCCGAAACCTGCGTGTGCGACGGGTGCCGGAAGTAACGCGGTCGCCGCGAATGCGAGTATCAGGCGCTTCATCCGTCCGTTCCTTTCATGGGAGGCGTTATCACGTACACGTGATACTGCTGAGCCGGGAAGGCCCGGCCTGTGTTGTTGTTGTCAGTCAGGATCGATCGGATTCGCATTTCTCGCCGCAGTTCCATCTCGAAATCCTGAAACGCCCAGAGCACTTGCTGTTCTTCGCGCGGGTGATAGATCACCCCCCGCTCTTCCGGCAGGACGTAGCGGTGGCGCATCAGGTCGTTGACCTCATCAAACGCCTTGAACAACGAGACGTGCCAGGCCGACGGCCGATCCCGCTCGTCGCGATTGCCCGCATGCCGGAACGACAGCTCATCCTTGGCCGGCGGCCAGAACAGCATCCACATCATCCGATAGGCCAGGCCCCGGAAAAACACATCGTCGGGATCGGCGCCGGCCGCTTCGATGGAGGGAACATCGAATTCGGCGAGGCACTCGGGCCACAGGAACAGGTTATCCAGCCGGTCGCACACGCGGGGACCGGTCCGGCTGATTCCGAACACGCCGAGGTCCTCGGCGTTGTAGCGGTAGCCGAGCTTCTGCATCTCCGCGACGAGTTCGAGATGCGCCCGGTACTCGCTGAGGATGGCCGGTTTCGGGTCATGCCGCGTCAGTCGCCGGCCGCGTTTGTCGACCTGGTCGATCGTCCCGCCGTGCTCGCCGTTGCGATTGGTGTTGCCGATCCAGTGGAACTTGTCGCTGGAAAGGTTGAAGCTGCTGTCGAGGAAGAAGTCGTCGATGCCGATCCGATCGTGCAGGTCTTTCCAGTATCGCAGCCAGCTCGACCGCACCACCGGGTCGCGCAGGTTCATCACCGCGAATCGCGGGGTGTAATGGTCGGCCTCGATCGCGTCGGACGGCGTTCGCACGAAGGGATCGTCCGCCTCGTCGAGGGCTTCCATGACCGACCCCTCGCGGTCGGGCAAGTCGATCCGTCCCGGCTCGCCGTTGCGTTTGTCCAGCAACAGCGCCATGGTGGACAGCGACGTGTTGGCCCACATCTCGCAACGTCCGCCGCCGGCTTTCACTTGCTCACAAAGCGTCTGCAGTTGCTCCTCGCCCACCGACTCGGCCACGCGAAGGTCATACGTGCAGCACATGTTCTCGATGCCGAAGGTGTTCATGTTGTTGGCCAGGTGATTGGCCAACCCGATCGTCCGCACGCCGGCGTCCAGCAGCTTCGGCACGCCCCGCTCCGCGTAGCGCTGCAGGTCCGCGTTGCCCCACTCTTCCATCATCCCGTAGGTCGTCACCCGGTCCCGGCGCATGCCCACCTGCTCGTGCAGTGTTTCGTGCACGTGGTCCCGTACCGCTTCGTAGAGATTGATTCGGTCGACGTGCTCGGTCACCCCCTCGAACCAGAGCACTTCCACCGGCGAGCTCGACCATGCCCCGGACAGGTCCTGGCAGTGCTCGTGCAGGTGGAGCAGTTCGGCCCAGCCGGTCGGCTTCTCCAGCAGCGTGCGGATGTGCGCCGCCCGCGTCGCCCAGGTCACCAGCACGCCTTGGTCTGCCGCGGTGAAGGTGAAGCCCTGCAGGTGCGTCTGCCACGGCTGGAACTGAAACACGTGCGGATTGCCCGCCTTCGGCAGGCGCCACTCGGAGGAGTAAGCGTCGTCGCGGGAGGCGAAGCGCTTGATCGGCGGCACGCCGGTCCGCTGCCAGAGCGAGCAGCCCACGCACTCCCCGCCCGGTTCCCAACTGCCCCGGTCGAGCATGCGGTAGATCGGCATCGATTCGCTGCGATAGCGATAGCGGTAGCTCAGCCCCTCGCCGGCGAACCCGCCCACCTGCCGGGTGCGCGGCTGAAGCTCAAGCCGCACGGCCGTGTCCCCCGCCCGCCGGGTCGGTGCCGACCAGTCGTCGACGCGCAGGCGATTCCGCGTCTCGTGGACCATCCACTCCATGAGCCCCACCGACCGCACGGCCGGTGTGCAGGTCAGTTCGATCGTGTCGGCTTCTTCGCGAAGCTCCTCGAGCCGCCAGTCGCCCATCTCCAGGCCGTCCGGCGTGCGGAGATGGGCGAACATCGGCAGCCGGCCCGAGCGAAGGTCGCAGCCGGCGACCGCGATCCGGCCGAGCCCGAAAAAGCGCTCGTCCTCCACCACCAGTTCCAGGTCCACCGGGCCGAGCGCGAGGGGCTGTCGATCGGCGTCAGGCCCGGCCCGGCGCACCGTGTCGGCGATATTGGACGAATTTTGGTAGTTCATGTGAATCGTCAATCTACCAGCACGGGGAGGCCGAGTCAACGGCCGGACGGGTCGATCGTGCGTAATTTCGTTGAAAAATAACCTTGACACCCGCAATCCACGTGGTAGACTAATGGTGGTCCGGAAAGGAATATTGGAAGCACTTCGAGGCGCTCAAACCGAATCATGGCGACAAACGCCCGCTCCAACTCGCATGGCGACCTGCTTCAACCCGCCGAGGTGAAGATCGAGGACGCCCTGCCCGCCAGCGCCCTCGCCGCCCGGCGGCTTCGCCGGCTCATCGAGGCCGGCGATCTCGACCGCGGCGACCGACTGCCCAGCGAACGCAAGCTCGCCGAGGAGTTCGGGGTCGACCGCGCCACCGTTCGCAACGCCTTTCAGCGCCTCCAGAACGAAGGATTGATCAGCACCGGCTCCCGCGGCGAGCGGTACCTCGCCCGCCCGGCGGCCCGGCAGAACGGCGTCATGGACGACAGCATCGTGATGATCGGCAGCTACGTCGGCCAGCCCGTCGCCGGCCACCACGCGCCCGGCTGGGGCGACCTGATGTCCCTCGCCTGCCATCGCCACATCCTCGACCGCGGATTCCACGCGATCCTGTTCAAGCTCGGCGTGGACCGGGAGGAGCGCATCGCCGGGCTGCTCCAGCAGCCGCCGAAGGGGGCCATCCTCGCCGAGGCCGCCGGCGAGCGACAGGGGGTCAAGGAACTGGCCGACCGCTTCCGCGCCGCCGGCGTGCCGTGCGTGGCCTACGGCGATGACGACGACCTGGCGACCTTCGACCGGGTGGCGTCGGATCACGAAGCCGGCGCCGCGATGCTCACCCGCTGGCTGATCGAGCAGGGCCGGCGACGCATCCTCATGATCGCCCCGCCCAAGCCGCAGGAAACCTACTGGGTTCGCCAGCGCCGCGCCGGCTACGAGCGGGCCCTGGCCCAGGCCGGCCTGCCCCGCCTCGAGCCGCTG
>CAYFQS010000161.1:0-8022 GCA_964345245.1 uncultured Planctomycetaceae bacterium
GCTCCATGAAGCGCCAGCCGTCCATGACCGGCATCTCCAGGTCCGACACGATCACGGGCAATCTCCGCCCCGCGTGGCGGTCGGTGGGAGCCGGATCTTGGCCTGCGCTGCGGTCCGGCTCGGGAAGCGGGTTAACGCACGCGGGCGGCGGGTCGGTATAGTGTGCTGATGGCCGGGCCGGCGGTACAACCCGAGCAATTGCGAGTCGCGGCGGAGAAGATCGTGCGGGTGCTGCAGGAGGCGGGGCACACGGCGTACTTCGCGGGGGGCTGCGTGCGCGACATGGTCATGGGCCGCACGCCCACGGACTACGACGTGGCCACGGACGCCCGGCCGGAGCGGGTGCGTGGGTTGTTTCGCCGCACGCAGCTTGTGGGCGAGGCCTTCGGCGTGGTGATCGTGCGGCTGATGCGATGCCCGATCGAGGTCGCCACCTTCCGCGCCGAGTGGGGCTACGCCGACGGCCGGCACCCCGATCACATCGAGTATACGGATGCCGCGCACGACGCCCGGCGACGGGACTTCACCATCAACGGCCTGTTCTACGATCCGATCGACGAGCGGCTTCACGACTTCGTCGGGGGGCGTGCCGATATCGACCGGGGGATCATCCGGGCCATCGGCGATGCCGAGGAGCGGTTTGCCGAGGATTACCTGCGGATGCTGCGGGCGGTGCGGTTCGCCGCCCGGCTCGGCTTCGAGATCGACGGCGAGACGAAGGCCGCCATCGAACGGCACGCGCCGAAGCTGGCGGTGATCAGCCGCGAGCGGATCGGGCTGGAGATGCGGATGATGCTGGAGCTTCCGACCCGCGCCGCCGCCGCAGGGCTCGTTCAGGAGTTTGCCCTTGACGCGCCGGTGCTCGACGAGCCGCCGGCCCGGCCGCCGCTTGACTGCCTGGCGGCGCTCCCGGATGACAGCGACTACGCGGCGGCGCTGGCCGCCTGGGCGCTGGACCGGCATTTGCCGAATGTCGCGGCGCCGCCCGACGCCCCGATGGCGGTTCGCCTTGAACGGCTCAAGGCGGTGCGGATCGCCCGGTGCTGGCGGGAGGCGCTCGTGCTCAGCAACGACGACCGCGACGCCCTGCGCGATGCGCTCAAGATCCTGCCTGAACTCTGGGGATGGACCGACCTCGGCGTCGCCCGGCAGAAGCGGCTGCTTGCCCGGGATGACTGGCCGCGACTCGAGCGGCTGCTCAGGGCGCTGGACACGAGCCACGGCGCAGGTGAATTCCCGTGGGAGGATTTCCAGCGCGACGCGACCTCGCATCGCGAGACCGCCGTCGCCCCCGAGCCGCTGCTCAGCGGCGACGACCTGATCGCGGCGGGGTTCACGCCCGGCCCGGCGTTCAAGAAGGTGCTCGCCGAGGTCTACGACGCCCAGCTCGAAGGGCGCGTGAGCGACCAGGCCGCGGCCGGGCAGCTTGCCCGGGAGATCATGGATGAGCAATCGTCGATGCGGGGCCGGCTACGGCGCGGCGGATGACGAGACGATTCGCATCTGCTCGCCGACTTCCGAATAGTGCACGCCGGCGAGCTGGCTGTCGAGCATGACGTGATACTGATGCCAGTACAGGGTGAGGGCGACGAGCACGAGGGCGAGCAGCCAGCAACCGATCTCGCCCGACGGGCGATGCCGGGCCTTGAGCAGCAGCCCGACGGCGACGCCCATGGTGCCGAGCTTGAAGAGGATCAGGGCGAGCGGGTCGCCGGCGTTAATCAGCCAGCGGGCGATGGGGTTGAGTTCGCCCATGCCGAAGTAGAACGCGTGCATCACGGTGGCGTATAAGTCACCGAGCCCGAGCATGATCATGAGCGTGACGAGAATGTAGACGCGTCGCTCCCGGCTGGTGGTGCGGCCCTGAACGAACGTGCCCAGAAGCGGTGGCGAAGCGGCTGACATTGCGGGGCTCCGAGTGAGAAGCGGCGACGTCTCCAGCATCGGCAGAAATCGAGATCGGCTGAAGTTGCCGGCCGCGGGTTTCGAAACCTCCCCACAGGAAGCTTAGAATCCCAGGACATGAATAAGTACTTCGGACATTGGCTGATTTGCGTGGTGGGGCTGCTGCTGACTCTGAGCGCGGGGAACGCGGTCGCCCAACCGGGGGTTTCTCCGGATCAGATGCGGGCCCAGGTGTACGTGCACGACTCCCCGGCCGCGGCGGACCTTGTCGCGGCGGCGCGGCACCGGCTGCGCGACGGGCAATGGCTCGAAGCCGCCCGCATGGCCCAGGAGGCCGTGGAAGAAAGCGGCGACCGGCTGATCGAAACCGAACCCGAAGGTCGTTACATTGAGGTTCGCCGGGCGGTGGCCCGGATGATCGCCACCCAACCCGACCTCGCCGATGCCTACCGTCAGTTGTTCGGCCCGGCGGCGCGGCAGGCGCTCGACGCCGCGGGCAGCAACGCCGACGCGCTGCGAACGGTGATGAGCCGTTACCCGGCCACGGAGGCGGCGGCTGCGGCGGCGCTTCGCCTCGCCGCCCGGCAGCTCGTCCAGGCCGACTTCAACGGTGCCGCGGTCACCCTCGAATCGGTGCGGGACCTGCCGCTGGAGGCCGAGCAGGAAGTGCGCTGGATGACCTTGCGAGCCGCGGTCGCGCTGTACCGGAATCGCCCGGATCGGCTGGCCGATCTTCGCGGTCAGCTCGCCGAAGCCGGCCGCGATGGGCCGGTCCAGCAGCTCGACGCACTGGCCGAGAGTCTGCGCCGTCCGCTGCCCGCCGAAGTGTTCAGCCCCCTGCGGCCGCTGCCGTCGGCGACGCTCCCCGAGGCGGTGCGGCATCCGATCTGGTCGATCCCGCTGGAAACGTCGCTCGCCTCCATCGTGGTGGAGATGCAGACAAAGGGGGCGCGGTCCGACGCCGCGTCGCAGCTCGACTACCTGACCACCGTTCCCGTCGTCCGGGGGGCGGAGGTCTACCTGAACGACGGCGGGAGTGTGTACGCCCTCGATCGGGCGAGCGGCCGGCTGATCTGGCGGCACACCGCGATGGAGGAGGTCCGCGTCCCGAAGATCGGCGGCAACGTCGCACGATTTCACCTGCTCGCCCGGCACTGGCATTTCGACGGCTCGTCGCAGCACGTGGTCACGCCCGTGGCCGGCAAGGTCGTCGCCGTCATGGGCTACAGTTTCAACTCGCCGATCCAACGCTGGCAGCAGCCGCTGATGGAATCGCAGGTCGTGTGCCTGGACGCGTCGACGGGCGACGTGCTCTGGCGGGTCAAACCGGCGGAAGTGGACCCCGATCTCGCCAAGGGGTTCTGGTTCGGCAAACCGCAGGTGAGCGGGGGCCGGGCGTACGTGCAGATTCGCCGCGGGCAGCGCACCGGCTTCCGCGACAGCTATGTGGCGGCGCTGGACATGACGGACGGCTCGCCGCTGTGGAGTCGGCACGTCTCCAGCGCCGCGCCCCCGGCCCGGCAGCCGATTCCCGGGCTCGCCCACCTCGTGGTGGACGGCGGCTGGCTCTACGTGGACAGCCGCCTCGGCGCGATCGCCCGCATCAATGCCGCCGATGGCAGCGTCGACTGGTTGACCACTGTGGCCGTCAGTCCGCCGAAGCAGGAAGACGTCGGCTCGCCGTGGGAGATGAGCAACATGGTGCTCAGCGAGGCCGGGTTGATCGCCCTCGACGTCAACGCCGGCGAGGTGCGGGTGGTCGATCCGGCGTCCGGTCGGATTGAACGGGAGATCGCGGCGGAGGCGTGGCATCGGCCTCGCTGTCTGCTGCCGGTGGGGGACGACGTGATCGCGATCGGCGAGGCGGCCGCCCGCTTTGATGGTCGAACCCTCGAACGGGAGTGGGGCCGCACGCTCGGCGCCGCGCTGCACGGCCAGCCGTGCGTCGCCGGCCGCAAACTCTTCGTGCCGAGCGAAGCCGATCTCACCATCATCGACATCGACGACGGCAAGGTGCTCGACCGCTGGGACGTGGGCATGCCGGCCAACATCCTCGTGGTCGACGGGCAGGTCGTCGTCGCCCGGCGCGACGAGGTCAGCAGCTTCAGTTCGTGGAAGGTGGCGTCGCAGGAGCTGCGGCGACAGATCAAGGCCCGGCCGGACGACCCCGGCCCGCGGATCGCCCTCGTCCGGGTGGCGTTCAGCTCGGGCCACGTCGATGTGTTCCGCGATACCCTCGATTCGCTGATCGACCTGCTCGGGCGTCGGGAGGATGCGGCCGAGGCCCGGGAGGCCCTGTTCCAGGAGCTGTGGTCAATGGTGGGCGAGGACGGCGTGGACGACGGGCTTCGCCGCGAGCTTTACGAGAAGATGGCGCTGGTCGCTCGCGGGGCGGCGCAGGAGGCGGCGTACCGTCTCGTCTACGGTCGCTATCTCGAAGAGGGGGGAAAGCCGGCCGAGGCGATCGAGCAGTACCAGGCGGTGCTCATCGCGCCTGAACTGCGGGAGCAGCTTTTCCGCCGGCCCGACGGGGCCCGGCAGGCATCGCTCGAAGCCCGGCGGGGGCTGCAGCGGATTTTCAAAGCCCATGGGCGTGACGGATATCGGCCTTACAATGTCGCCGCCCGTCAGCGACTCGATTCGCTCAAGCACGATCCCCGGCCGGAGGGGCTGATCGAACTCGTCCAGGCGTACCCGATGGCGGACATCGCCGCATCAGCGCTGGTGGAGGCCGGCCGGCGCATGTCGGACCAGGGCCGCGTGGGCGAGGCGATTTCCTGGTTGTGGCGGGCCCAGGGCGTGGCCCGCAGTGACGAGCAGCTTGCCGAGGTGGTGGGGGCGCAGGTGGAGATGCTCGTGGCGGCGGATCGAGTGGCCGAGGCGCGGGGGCTGCTCGAACGCTTCGCCGCACGTCATCCGGAGATCAAACCAAGGCGCGACGACGAGCCGATCTCGCCGACGGCCTGGCTGTCGCGCATCGCCGACCTCCCCGGCGCCGACATCCGCCGCCCCGAGTTCGACCCGCCCATCACCGGTCGACCGCGCGTTGTCCCCGGTGAAATGGTGGACCCGGAAATCCAGTCCTCGGCCAACCGCGTGACGGACCGGCTGCTCACCCGCCGCGACGACCGCATCGAGATGCGTCAGACCACCGACATGCGCGTGCTGTGGTGGCGGCCGATCGAGGGATCGCTCGGGCGCTACCTCGCCCAGAACGATCGGCAGTTGTGGATCGTGAACGGACGGGGCGAGATCGAGATGCTCGACGCCGACACCGGCCGCACGTCGTGGAAGCTCGATCCGGCGGCGAAGCTTCGCGAGCACCTGGCCCAGAACGTGGTGCCGCAGGGCGACCGCAATGCCGACGCCCTGCGGGCCCTGGTCGGGGGCGGGGCGGTGATCCGCGCCCGGATGCGGCGGCAGCAGGACGGCAGCGCCCCGCTGATCGATCTGGCGGCGCCCGTGCTGGCGTACGCGGCCCGCGATGGGCGGATGATCGTGGCGGACAGTGAGACCGGTGTGGTGCGCTGGTCCGCCGTGGCCGAGATCGCCCAGGCCACGCATCTGACCGTCACGCCCGGTCACGTGGTGATCGCCGGCATGGATGAGCACAACGCGCCGCTGCTGTGCGTTTACGACGTGCACACCGGGCAGTTGCAGCAGCGAATCCCCGAGCCCCAGCGGAACCACGTGCAGTGGATCGGCGCCACGCCGGAAGGCCTGCTGATCTACGTCACCACCAAGCAGGTCGTGGCCTACGACCTCGCCACGGGCCAGCCGCGGTGGATTCGCAAACCGGGCGTGCAACTCGAGGGCCCGGAGGCGTGGATGGCCGGCGGGCGGCTTTTCGTGCGAAGCCGCGGCGGCGACCTGCTCATGGTCGACCTCGGCGAAGATCAGACCGTGCGGCCGGTCGTCACCGGCAAGGGGGAGCCGCCGCTCGACATCTACGAGGCCGACGCACGGTTCGTGATTGTCACGCCCCGCAGTGTGATCGCGGTCGACGCGCAGGGCGAATCGCTCTGGCGGGACAGCATCAGCGACCCGACGCAGTTCGTGGCGTGCACCCTGTCGCAGTCGCACGTGATCCTGCTCAACCGCCTCAACCCCGTCGAGAACCAGCCGCAGCGTCGAAGCTACCGCGTGTACTTCCTCGACCTGAAATCGGGGGTCATCCGCTTCGACCGCGAGATCATCGGCCCGCCAAAGATCGACCGCGCCGCCGTGCTCGACCGCCGGCTTGTCGTCGGCTCCGATTCCTTCACCGCCGTGCTCTCGGACGCGAACTGACGGAGCCGAGGATGCACGGCCGGTTCTCCGCCGCCCCCGATTGGAGCTTGGGCCGAAGGTTGTTTCGATTCAGGCCGCGGCGGTCGGGTGGCGCTCCGTGTCGATTCCGGTTCAATCCTCTCCGAGAATCATCGGCAGGGCGTCGGGGAGGGAGTCGGGGTAGGCGTGGAGGAGGGGGCGGACGCCGCTGCGGTGGATGTTGCCGCCGGCGACGCCGAGGCAGGCGAAGCCGGCGAGGCGGATCGAGACCACGCCCGCCCCGGAATCCTCCAGGCCGATCACCTTGCCCCGCTGTTCGGGTTTGACGCCGAGCCCGACGTAGGCCGTCTCCGCGTAGAGCCACGGATGCGGTTTCGGGGCGAGTTCGCCCAGCGTGCCCGTCTGGCCCCGGGTCAACCGCTCGCCGGCGGTGATGATCGCGTCGTAAAACTCCAACGGGTCGCCCATGTCGAGTTGGCGAAAGGCGGCGAGAATCTCCGGCCAGGCCTTCTCCCGCAGCCCCGAAGTGACCAGCCCGATTTTGATTCCGCGGCCCTTGAGCTCGAGCAGGAACTCTTTCAATCCCGGCGCGGGTGCGAAGGCGTCGTCCCGGCCGCGGCCGGCGGCGATCTCCGCCATCTCGTGGTGCGTGATGTCGAAGTAGTTCCGCCTCGCCTGCTCCAGCGAGCCGCCCGGACAATACTTGTCGATGCAGTACTGCAGGTGCTCGGAGACCGAGTGACCGGAGACGTGCGGCTCGTCCTCGGCGGCGAGAGTGAACGCCTCATCGCCCATGAGCCGGGCGATCGCCCGGCCGATGATCCACATCCAGAAATGCTCGCTGTGGACGCTCGTGCCGTCGAGGTCCATGAGCACCGCCTCGGCGGGCGGTTCGAAGGTCGCCTCGCTGAGGGGGTAGATGGCCGGCTCGGTGAAGGCGGAGCGGATCACCGCGAGCGTCCGCCCGCCGATCACGACGAACTCGACCCGTCGATCGCGTGGCGCCACGATGCGGTCCACGCCGCGCTCGCCGACCCGCCACATGCCGTCGGTGGTGGCCTCGAGGTCGACGAAGTCATCGGCGTAAAGCGGATCGATGCGCCCGATGCCGGAGATGGCGTCACTTGCGTTCATGGCTCAATGGCGACCTCGCGGTCAATTCGGGGGCATGGTCGGGCCGGGGGCGAAGGTTCTGTCGAGTCCGACCGGGGCGCTCCCATCTCCCGAACTCGCCGAATACAGCACCGTTCACGTTCATGGTGTCGCCTCGAGTTCCACCCGCACGCTCACGATCTTCTTCGCCTCGACATCGAACTCGATCGTATGGTGCTTCACCGCGAGTTGGTCGAGGTCGGTTTCGTCCATGCGGCAGCGCGTGGCGGTGTGCACCGGTCGCCCGAAAGCGAGCGCGACCGACTGCAGTTCGGCGATGCCGTTGAACAGTCGCACGATGATCCCGCGGCCGTCCTCAGCCGGCTTCACCGCGGTGACCTGCACGTTCTTCGCCTGCACGCTGAACAGTTCGCCTTCCAGCGGCAGGTCGCCGTGGCCCCGGCCGACCATCGCGGCCCGGACCGGCGTGTGCCGCGCCGCGGCCCGGCTGAGCAGGTCCGCATTACGCCAGTCGCCTTCGCCGAACGCAATGGCATACTCGAACCCCTGCTCGCCCGGACATTGCACGCCGGGGTCGGGCAGTTCGGTCTGCTTCTCTTCGCTCACCGCGAGCTTGATCCGACAGGCCCGGATGAGCGTCAACGCCAGCGTGCGGTCGTCATCGTCGAACGCCTCGTACTCGAACAGCCCCCTGGGCATCACGGCCAGCGTGTCGTTGTGGTCGCTCATCGCCAC
>CAYFQS010000162.1:0-7961 GCA_964345245.1 uncultured Planctomycetaceae bacterium
CAGACAGCGCGGCGTGCGGGTCGTCTACACGCCCGATGCCAACACCCAGGCCGTGGTCGAGTACGTGACCGGACTCATCGTCGATGCCGTCCGGCCGCGGGCGACCTTCGACGCCCCGCTCGACGCGGCGACGTTTCATCGCCATCGCCGGACCTGCGTCGGCCGGCAGCTCGACCGGCTCGTCCTCGGCGTGCTCGGGATGGGACGGATCGGCCGCCGCATCGCCGAGATCGCCCACGCCATCGGCATGCGGGTGATCTACAACGATCTGCTCCCCCGGCGCCAGCTCCGGCTCGGCGACGAGAACCCCGCCGAATTCGTCGACAAATCCGCGCTCTGGGCCGAATCCGACATCCTGACCCTTCACGTGGACGGCCGGCCGGAGAACCGCCGGCTCGTGACCGCCGACGTGCTCGATCAACTCAAGCCGACGTGCGTGATGATCAACGCCGCCCGCGGCATGCTCCTCGACGCCGACGCCCTCGCCGAATGGGCCCGGCGGGTCGCGGGCGACGGCGGGCGGGCGATCCTCGACGTCCACGAGCCCGAACCGCCCGACGCGGACTATCCGCTCTACGGCCTGCCGAACGTGACCCTCCTGCCGCACCTCGCCTCGCGCACGTCCACCGCGATGGCGAACATGAGCTGGGTCGTCCGCGACGTCGTCCACGTCCTCGAAGGCGCACCACCGACACACCCCGCGGCATAACCGCCCGAACAAAGGTGTCGGGAACCTTTGTTTGGGATCACCACGTCGGCGGCGATCGGCCCGCAACGCCACAGGCGCGCCGCTTCGTCCGGATCGCCCGGGGCCCGACGCGGTTTACCGCGTGGCGGGGAGTGCCGGCGCTCCGCGGAACGGTTGCGCCGTTGTTCCCGCCGGCGATCGGGCTGCCGCGCGATCGAGGCGCATGAGATCGGGCGTCGTGGGGGCGGCCCGGTGAACCGGGCCGCGCCGTCACGCGGGGCGGCGTCGGCACGCGTCATGCTCGTGCGCCGGGCTGACATATCCCGCGTGAGCCGATGCACTCGCGCGGGGACGGGGGTGACCGCCGGGGGCGCGCCAGGCGCGAGAAGAGCGGACAGGATTATCCAGCGCCTGTCGTTCTTCTCGCTTTTCATCCCGGCGCCGTTCCCCCCTCGCGCAAATAAATCATCCTGACACCTTTTTCAGGTCCGGGGCGGCGTCGGCACGCGTCATGCTCGTGCGCCGGGCTGACAGGTCCGCCTGAGCCGATGCACTCGCGCGGGGACGGGGGTGACCGCCGGGTGCGCGCGACGGGCATATCTCGCGGGAGAATTCCGGATTCACCAAACAGCGTGGCAGACGGGAGTTGGCGGCGTGGTCGGCGTGGCGGCGCGCGCGGCCGTGGCGCGGCGTCCCTGTATGGAATGCGACTGCACGAGCCAGATCGACGTCCCCGGCCGAATGTCGGGGTGACATGGGGCGACATGGGCGACACGTTCGGCCAAGCGGCGGCCGGTCATCGGCTTACGCAAAAGCCACGCGTGTCACTCCGGGGCGGTGGGCGACATCAGGATTCGGGTGCGCACGGTCCCGGCGTGACCGCCGGCGAAGCCCGCAACTCGATCGAACACCACGCCAGGCCCCCTGCCGGCGCGACCGCGAGCGGGCCGGCCCGTGCTCGGACAGACACGGGCAAGGCGTTCCGATGCCGGGACGCCTTGTTCATGGCACACCGCTGGAATCCGCGGGTCGGTCTCGGTCGCGGTTTACAGGTACCCCGCCTGCTCGAGCATCGGCCGGGCGTGTTCCACGCAGATCGCCTTCTCGCGCTCGGTGATTGTTTGCGGCTCGATGTAGCCGGTGTGCGATCGGCCCTGATCCTGCGTGCCCGGAAAGGTATTGATCTTCCGCTGCATCACCGTGCGGTCGATCCCCTCCACGCCGGCGAACGCCTCCAGGCGTTGAATGATCGGCTCGGGGTCGGCGACGAGCCGGGCGTGCTTGAGGATCATCGTCTGGTCGCGGGGCGTGTTGAGCACCGCGTGCATGTTGGTCTGATACTGCTGCGCATACTTGCGAAGCTGCGTTTCGTCGGTGATGAACTTGCGGGCCTTGGCGCTGCGAACGACGTCGAACAGGTGTCGATGGATGAACACGAAGCGACAGCCGGGCAAGAGCCTGAGCATCCACGGGATCATATAGGGATTGCCGAGCGGGTTCTTCACGCCCCACCGGGCGTAGCCGTACTCCCGCGAGCACTGTTCGTAGACCATGACGCCCTTGTAGAAGCTCTCGCAGGCGACGCTGGCGAACTGGCTGCTGTCGGGCCAGAGATTGCTCGTCCAGCCCTCGATTTCTCCATTGAGGAATCGCCGGCGGTATTCATCGAGCTCCGCGCCCATCTGCTGGTGGTTCGTGATGGTGGTCATCGCGAATTCCGGCAGGACATGCATGAGCCCGGTGTTCTCGCCGTAGACGATGATCTGGCGGGAGGAGTTGAGCAGACGCTGGATGAGGGTGATGCCGTTGCGGGCGGTGGGGCCGATCACGAATACCGGCGAGACCGTCCGCTGAATTTCGTCCATGCTCAGGCGAATCGCGGGTTCAGCGTCATTGGCGGCCGTCGCGCCGGCCTCGGCCTGGGTGGTGGTCATGTCTCGCGTCCCTTCAACTGGCGTCTATGGGTTGTTTCGGCCGAGTGGCCGCGGGAGGTAGAGAATTCAGCCCGAATGATGCGAAACGTCCCGGCGGGCCGGGGCGATCCGGCGCGGCGAACCGCGGTCCGCCGCGTTCAACCGCGACGCGCCCCCGACGCCAGGGCCCTGATCCCGAGGCGTGGGAGACAGCACGGGGCTCGCGGCAGAACGTGTTGGCCCGTCCGGCCTCACCCGCCCGTCGAGGTGGTGCGTTCGGCGCAGGCGCCGCGGACCTCGCGGGCCTCGGCGTCGCGGCCGGCCTCGGTCAACGCGCTGGCGTACATCATGCCGATCCGGTACCAGTTGCTCTGGGTCGCGAACTCCGCCGCGGCCGTGGTGCCCGGCAGATTGCACCGTTTCCACGCCTGCTGCATCATCGACGGGATGCGGTCCGCCTTGCCCAGTGACTTGAGCATCCTCGCCGTGTTCTCCAGGGCGTCGATCACGAAGGGCCCGTCGTTGATGTGGCGCTGGATCACCCGTTCGTAGCAGCGGCCGGCCCGGTCGTTCTCGCCCTGCTTCTCCCACATCGCCGCCCGGGCGACGAGCACCTCGGCCCGGAGGTCCGGCCGGCGACGGAACAGCCGCTCCACGCTGTCCCACAGCGCGTCCTGCTGGGCGACGTCCTCCACCGTCTGGATCATGGGCTTGAGCAGAGCGAGGGTGAAGTCGGGATACTTCGAGCCGCACATCTTCTCCACCGCCCCGGCCCAGTACTTCTTCTGTTCGAGGTCGAGCTTGCCCTCGGTGGCCATGTCCCGCACGGTGAACCAGCCGCGGGCGTAGGAGGGGCAGGCCTTCTGACCTTCGATGATCAACCCGAGCTGGGCCTGCACCGACGCCTCACGCGGTTTGAGGGTGACCGAAGTTTCGTCCGCCAGCGTCGTGCGGCGGTTCTCCGGGCCCGCGTCTTCTTCCGATTCAGGTGAAGGCGAGGCGGCGGCCTCGATGCGCGAGGGGATGACCCACGGCTCGGTGGGCGGGGCGCCGAGCGAGGCGAGCCGCCGGGCCGCGTCGGTCATGGCCACGGCGACGAAGCGTTCGGCGTCGCTCGTGCCGTACAGTTCGGCGGTCAGCCCCACCACGCCGTCCGCGACGGTCTTGCCGCTCGTGGGATCCTTGATCTCGCCCTTGATGTTCTGATAGTCGCGGTATCGACCATGGTTGAAGTTCCACGCCACCCGTCGGCCGCGCTTCTCGAGGTAGCCGACCCAGGCGTGGCCCATGCTCGCGCCCCGGGCGCGGACGTAGGTCGCGGGCACGCCGATCGCCTTGCCCACGTTCGCCGCGAAGTACGCCTGCTCGGCGCACACCCCGCCGTGCTCCTTGATGTTCGGCAGCGTGTAGCCGTACTCGGCGACCTTCTTCGGCTCGCCCCGCGAGAAGTGGTCGTAGTCGTACTCGATCTCGAAAAACCGATCGCCCACTTCGTCCCGGGCCCGGTATTCGCCCATCGCCCAGACCAGTTCCTCGCCCTTGGCCGGTGTCGAGACCATCCACACCAGCAGCCCCGGCGGCGTGTTCTCCAGATCGAACACGAGCTTCGAGCTCATCGCGGCGTAGTAGGTGAAAATCCGCTCGGGAGTGTCCGGCTCGATGTACCCGTCGCTCCAGCGACGGGTCTGGTCCTGGTCGAAAACGACGCAGATCGCCGCGGTGAGATTCGGCGCCCGCGTCACCTTGTCGCCGAGTTCCGTGTGCAGGTTGGCGAGCACTTCGGCGACCTTCGCCATGTCATCGTGCTCGGCCACGGTGAAGCCGACCGTCATGCCGAGTTGCCTTTGGTCCCTCAGCAGGGCGAGCAGCGTGGGCTGGGCTTCCTCCGCCGCGGCGTCGAGCAGCCGCATGATCCGCCGGACGCCCGCGACTTCCATGAAGACTTTTTTCCGGGACTTCGGCACGTACCGGACGACGCGGTCGAAGAGGGCGTCGGCCGCGGCGAGGCCCGCCGCCGGACCGTCGGCATCGGCCGCGGCCCACGCGCCCTCGACCCGCTCGCGGACGTACTCGACCAGCCGCTGACGCTCGAGTCTGGAGAGATTGTCGTCCGCGCCGGCTTCGGCGGCCGGCTTCGGCCTGGCCGACCGTGGAATCAGCACAAGCTGCCCGGTCACCACTTCGCCCATGACGAACAGCGCGAACAACGCACAGACCAGGATGCGACGCGAGGAAAAAGGAGCTGGCATGTCGGTCCCCCAAGGACAGAGAAAAGCCACCCGAACGGTATGCCGGGAAGGTATCCGATCCCCAGCCACGACGCAAGAGAAGACGCGCCGAATGCCCTCCCGGCTCTCACGGAAATCTGGACAAATAGATCTTGACATCGGGCCGGCGACGTGGCATACTTACGGCGGTAATTCTGGGCCAATCAGTTCGTCGCCTCGCCGGGGAAAGTTGACATGTTCGGCTCGACACGGAACAGCGCCGCGCTTCGACCTCACCGTACGTGTCGATGGTGCGCGACCACAACATCTCTTGCCGCTTAATCAAGGAGCTCAAATCAAATGAAAACGATGTCCTTTCTGACAGTTTCAGCCAGTGTGCTGATGGTCCTCATCGCCCGCCCTGCCGGGGCGACCCAGTATCCGGGCTTCGTGTTGAAAGATGACAACTCCCTGCTCGCCGTGAACTACTCCCTCGGCGTCGAGCGATGGGACGTCGACGGGACCGCCCACCTCGGCGTGGAAGACGACGAAGCGCTGCAGTGGTTCTGGTACCGCGAAGGTTCAGACGGGCCCGAGAACCAGGTCAACCCGGCCAACCTCACCCTCGACACGCAGGCCTCACGCGCCACCGACGCCAACGGCGACGGCTGGGACGACGTGGCTTACCTGGTGTACCACGACTCAGACCGCTTCGACGTGGAAGTGAAGGTCACGCTCGACGGCGGGCCGGCGGGCAGCGGACAGAGCGACCTCGCCGAGCAGGTCACGATCACCAACAACACCACGGACGAGACGATCGACCTCTACTGGTTCCAGTACGCGAATTTCGACCTCGGCGATACGGCGGACGATGAGAACGTCGTCTATCTCGGTGAAGGCGCGGCGGGGCTCGACGAGGTCGTGATTGCCAAACAGGTCGACGGCATTTACGAGCTGACCGCGGCTGAGGTCGCGTCCACGCCGTTCCTGGCCGTGGAGGCCAATAACGCCACCACGATTCAGGACCAGCTCGACGACCCGCTGACCACGACGCTCGACGGCAGCGCCACCGCGTCCGGCGACGTGGAGTGGGCGGTGCAGTGGCATGTCAATCTCGCCCCGGGCCAGGCCTTCCAGTTCAGTGCCGACAAGATGATCACGATGATCCCTGAACCCGGCGCGATGGTGATCCTCGGGGCAGGCGGCCTGGCGATGCGGCGGCGTCGGCGGCGTCAGTTGACCTGACGCCGGTCGCCATCCGTGTTGCCCGTGCCTCTCATCACCCGGCAACGCTTCTGCCTCTCACTCATGCTGCGGCTACGCTCGCTCCACAGTTAGCTCGAAACGGCGGCACCGCGCGCCACGTCACATCGGCGACGCACGCATCCCGCGCCGCCCTGCCATCGTCCGTCGATCATTCGATTCAGGACTCACCCATGGCCGACGACCGGCAACCGATTCGCGATCAGATCATTGCGCTGCTCGCCCGGCGTCGGCGGCGCGACCAACGGTCGCGGCTTTGTGGCCGGGCGAATCACAAAGCCGCAACCGGTGGTTACGCCGCGGGCCACACCACATCCGCGGCGCCGCTCGTCCAATGCCCACGCCGCCCCCCGGCGTGGGCCGATGGCCGGGAGGTCAGGGGCGTTCGCAGTGCGGTGGATGCGCGTCCGGCGGCTACTCGAGTTCCACGCCAAGGCGTTCGAGGAGCCCGTCGAACTGGTCGAGGGAGTAGAACTGAATGGTGATCGCGCCGCGGCCGCTCTTGCGGGTGGTTTTGATCGCGACCTTCGTGCCGAGCTGACTGCCGATCTGCTCCTCGAGATCATCGAGATGAGCGGGCCGGCTCGACGGCGATTTGGACGCCTTCGATGCGTCGGTGGACTCGGCCGCGCGGCGAACCGCGGCCTCGACCATGCGGACCGACCAGCCGCCGGCGATGGCCCGCTGGGCGAGACGCTCGCGGGCCTCGACGTCCGATAATCCCAGCAGCGCCCGAGCATGCCCGCCCGATAGCGTGCCGGAGCGAATGGCGGATTGGATGGATTCCGATAACTCCATCAGGCGCAGAGAGTTAGTTACGGTCGACCGCTGCACGCCGACGCGATCGGCGACCTGTTCATGGCTGAGGTTGAACTGGTCGACCAGTCGGCGGAATGCCTCGGCCCGTTCGATGGCGTCGAGGTCTTCGCGTTGCAGGTTCTCGACGACAGCCCACTCGGCGAGCTGTCGATCGTCGAGTTCGCGGATGATTGCCGGGAGCTGATCGAGCCCGGCGAGCTCAGCCGCCCGCCAGCGTCGTTCGCCGGCCACGAGCTGGTAGCCCGCTTCGCCGGGCAAAGGACGCAGAACGACCGGCTGCATCAGGCCGTCCTGCCGAATCGACTGCGCGAGCCCTTCAAGCGCGGCGGGGTCCATTTCCTGGCGGGGGTGGTACGGGTTGGGGTGGGTATCCGCGAGACGGGCGTAGGCGGGACCCGGCGGCGACGACCCCACCCTGCACAACACCCAGGAGCTGTTCGACTGGCTCGCCCAGGGTGTGGGCACCGAGGTCACCACGGAGATGTTCGTCGCGGAAATGGTCTTGAGCGGGGAGTCCAACGTCCAGGCCGGCGGCGGCAACGTCGGCTGGGCGGCCGGCGCGCAGTATCGCCGGGAGGACTACGAGGTCGACCCGAACACGGTCACCGACCTGACGCAGACGCCCTGCCCGTTCGGTCTGGACGACGGCGAGACCTTTACCCGGGACAATACCGACAACCCCGTGGCCCTGCCGTTCAGCTACACCTGCTCGAACCCGGGCACCGGCGCATTCCACTTTCTGGCCGGGACTCTGCCGTTCGATACGGATCTGGACGTCTACTCGATCTTCGGCGAGGTGCAGGTCCCGCTCTACGAGACGCTGGACGTCCAGGTGGCGGCCCGCTTCGAGGACTACGGCGGCGAGGTCGGCTCCACCATGGATCCGAAGGTCGCCCTGCGCTGGCAGGCCACCGACACCCTCACGGTGCGGACCTCCGTGGGCAGCTCCTTCCGGGCCCCGGGTCTCAACCAGCTGAACGGTCGCAACACGACCCTTCAGTTCATCCCGCCGACCGGTGCCTTCAAGGCGGTCGACACCACTGGCAACCCCGGTCTCTCACCGGAGGAGTC
>CAYFQS010000163.1:0-7796 GCA_964345245.1 uncultured Planctomycetaceae bacterium
GCTGCGTCTCGGCCGAGCTTCGCTCGCGCTTCGCCGACACGCTGCGATCATGCTCGCGGTAGCGGACCAGCCGCTCAGGCAGGTTCGCCATCTCGCACCGCCCGACCATGCGCGTCCACAGGTCATAATCCTGCGACGGCTTGATGTCGCGATAGTTCCCCGCGGCGAGCACGGCGGACCGGCGGAACATCACCGTCGGATGGGCGAAGGCGTTGCAGAACCGCAGCCGCCAGCGCACCTCGGCGTCGGCGGTGGGCAACTCCGGCTGATCGTCGAGCGGTTCGCCGGCATCGTCGGTCCGCAGAATCCGCGTGCCGACCACGCCGACCTCCGGCCGGCCGGTCATCAGTTCCACCTGCGCCCGCAGGCGATCCGGTTCATTCACGTCGTCGCTGTCGATTCGGGCGCAGAGTTCGGTGTCCGCCAGCTCAACCATCGCGGCAAGCGATGCGCCGAGGCCCGCCGGCCGGTCGGTCACGATCCGCCCGGGCAGCCGGTGCGGAATCCATCGGCGAAGCTCTTCGACCGATCCGTCGGAAGAACCGTTGTCCCAGGCGATCACGTGATGCAGATGCCAGGACTGGTCGGCCATCGATGCCAGCGTGTCGCGCAGGTGCGGCATCGCGTTGAGCACCGGCAGCAGCCATGTCACCTGGTGATCCTGCATGACAACCTCACGCGGCCTCACGTTGGGGGGTGGCTTCGGCGAGGCCCATTTCCCGGAACAGCGCCTCGAAGCGATGGCGATAGGTGTGCTCGCGCAGCGTGCGCTGACGACCCGCGGCGGCGACGGCCTCCCGCTCCTGCTCACGGTTGAGGTAGTAGCGCGTCTTGTCCACGAGGTCCTCCAGGCCGCCGAAGCAGCCGACCTCGACGCCGGGGATGTAGCAGTCGGCCAGCTCGTCGGCGGACTGGGTGAGCAGCATCGCCCCGCAGCCGGGGACTTCGAAGTTGCGGCCCTTGATCTGTCGCGGCGGGGCGGGCCGGTCGCGCCGGCCCCAGATCGCCCGGCTCACGCGCCAGCCGCCGGGAAGCTGACGCAGCGGTTGGCGGATGCAGCGGCGCGTCAGCTTCTCCCATCCGCTTTCGTCGCCGGCGGTGGACGATTCGCTGAAGTTCAGGTTGATCCGGCTGGCGCTGAAGATGCGGATCATCTCGTCCTGGCTGACGCGGCCGCCGCCCCAGCCCTCGCCCCAGACGTGGACGTCGACGCCGGCCCGCTGGAGGGCCTCGACGTATTCGCGCCGCCGACCGTGCGGCAGGCCGACGAAGCTCACGTCGTACTGCTTCGTTTCATCGAGAGGCCGATAGATTCGCGCGTTGCACGCCCACTGGCTCTTGAGCACGTTCACGCCGGTAAGCCCGCGATAGCGCGGCAGGGCGCACGCGGCGGTGGTGATCGCGTAGTTGAACTGCGGCGCCCATCGCCGGCTGAAGATCTCGAACTTCCAGTGGTCGTCGCAGAACCAGTTGCAGGTGACCGTGTCGGTGTTCTCGGAGATCTCGCGGATCGCGGCGGGTTCGACCAGGTCGCCCCACATCACGGCGAAAAGCAGGTCCGGCCGCTCGGACCGGACGATCTCGGTCAGATAGCGGTTCATGCGCAGCCGCCCGCGGTCCGCGGCGATGGTGGGGAAATCGAAGTACTGCACGCGGTGCCCCATCGCCACGAGCGAGTCGAAGAAATTGTGATGCTCGTAGGCGTAACCGCGGGCCGGATCGCCGTAGTCGTACTTGTGGGCGACGTAGAGGATATCCATGGCGTCTCCGTCAGGCGGCGGCTTGATTCGCGGGCGGCAGTCGCACGGCCCGGACGTGCAGGCCGAAGCTCAGCAGTTCCTGCGACCCGTCATCGTGCTCGGCGAAACGGTCCAGCGCGGTCAGCAGCCGCTCCATCGCCCGCCATTCCTTGCGGCGAAGCGTGCCTGCGGCGTAGCGATCCGCCGTCCGTGGCAGCCGACGAAGCTCCTGCGCCAGGTACTCGAAGTAGCTGCCGTTGTGGCTCAGCTCGGCGATCTCGAAGCCCAGATCGCTCAGGTGCTTCTCGTAGAAGTATCGGCTGAACCCGGTGCAGAAGTGGAACGGAGCGTAGTGCGTGAGCGAGCAGAACGGCGCGGTGAGCAATAACTGCCCGCCGGGCCTGAGCAGCCGGGCGAACTCACGCAGGGCGCCGATCGGGTCGGGCACGTGTTCGAGCACCTCGGTGCAGAGGATCGCGTCGAAGCTGGCCTCCGGTTCCGGGATCGCCACGATGTCGCTGACGATGTCGAGCCCGTCGTAATGCCATGCCTCGCCCTTCTGCAGCCCCACGCCGTCGCCGGCCCCGTCGTAGGCCGCGAAATCCTGCGAGACGTAGTCGAGGTGCTCGCAGTGCGGGCGGTAGGGCTGCTTGCCCGCCCCGGCGTCGAGCAGGCGGATCTGCGGGGGCAGATCCGCCAGGGCCTGAACCACCCATTCATCTCGGGTCGATCCGTTGTGTTTGCCTGCTTCAGACATCGCGTGGTCTCCACTGGGATGAGCGGGTTGGGTTCAGGCGGGCTGCCGTTCGTTCGGCCGGGGATAAACGAGCCGATCCACAAGGCATCGGCCCTCGTTGAGCCAGCGTTTCCACCGGCGAGGTTCGTACTGTGTGGGGTAGCCGAGCAGGCGATTCGCTTCGACCATGGCCGGGCAGCGGTCCACCGCGTCGATGAGTCCGGGGGCGATCGCCCGCCGGGTGAGCGGGGCGATCTCGCCTTGACGAACGCCGCGCGACGGTCGACCAAGTTGGACGTCACCGTTCACCTTGGCGAACGACTCGTAATCCCGGAACGCGTCGCTGTAGGGTAGATCGCCGGCTTCGCAGATGCGTCGCATCGTCGGCTCCGGCTTGCGGCAGAAATCCTCGTACCGGAAGATCGGCATGCCCGATTCCACGATGGCCTCGGCATAGCGCCGGTACTGGGCGAAGAACTCGACCGGATCGGGGCACCGACGTGAAATCCACACGTCGATCCCGTCGCGGACGAAGGCGAAGGGCCGCACGTCCAGCCGCTCCCCCAATGCCGGGAGCGTGGTCAGCCGACCGCCCGGCTCGTAACCGTTAAACCGATGCGGGATGAAGTCGGCCGAGACCCAGTCCCGGAGGACGAGGCGTTTGCCTTGTCGCTTGCAGATGTCGTGCAACTCGCACAGGGCTTCGATGAACTCGTCGTGGCGGAGTTCGATACCGTACCACTCCCATGCCTGATCGTGGACGGTGCGCAGGGCCTCGCCGTCGCGGCCGGTCCCGCCACCGAGATGGTGTAACTCAGACAAGATGACCACGTCCGGCAGACATCCGAGGCAACGGTTGAGCACCGTGCCACCGGAGCGGGCGAAACAGGTCATCAGGGCAATGGACATCGTGATTCCTTCAGGTCCGTGGCTCAGGCGGCGCGCGCCAGCGTTCCCTGGGTCGTCCACGGCCAGACCTCCAGACCGTGAATCGCGTTTCGTACATCCATGCTGAGGTTGATGCGACGGACGCATCCACCGGTTTCCACGTCGTAGACACTGATCGTGGCTGGCGAAGAGCCACCGATCAGGTAGCGGCGATTCCAGACACAAAGTCCTCGACCGAATCCCGGCCGGGCGTGGTCCGCGGGCAGGTCGGCGTGGGAAAGGGGCACTTCGTTGAACTTCGGTATCTCGAAGTCTTGGGTCACCCTTCCATCGCGGTCTCGGAGTTCGATTCGATCAGCGCCGGTATTGTTCATCAGCAGCCCCCCTCGGAACGGCTGCGCGTTGTGAGTGATCGGCGGGAGAGGAGCATGGACGTGACACCGTCTGTTCTCAAGGCGCATCAGCCAGGGCAGCCGGACGCCCCCGATGAACGCCCTTCCCTCATGCACGGTGATGCTGTTCAGGTGAGTGGTGTCCCGCCCGTGTGGCCCCCGATCGGAGAGAGGGTCGAAGCGAGTGAACGCAGGTCTCGGGTTGAGCCCGGCGCGCCGGAGCCAACGCCGCGGGCGAGTGAATCGAAGCGTGAACCCTTCGATGAAACGCCGCGCTTCCAGATCGTAAACCAAGATGCTGTCGTAGTAGGTACTGGTCAGATAGAGCAATCCATTATCAATGCAGATTTCGTGACAGTGGCGGAGATAGGGATTGGTGATCGACCCGACCCGGCGGAACTGCTGGTCAAATATGAAGACTTCATCACTCGCCGCGAGATAGGTGTGTCTGCTGTCGAACGCGATGCCGCGCAAGCCGCGATCTCCCCCGCGACCTTCCCAGTTGATGTCGGGTTGGTCCCAAGTGAGCAGTTGCCTGGCCGATTCGGTCTCCAGGTCCACCAGGTAACCCCCGCCGTGACTCTGGCCCTGATGGGTCGAGCGAATAACGGAGGCGGTGATCACGGTGGGTAGCTGGGATGTGGACATGAAACCGGACACTCCATTCGGATAAGTTTCACGCTGCTCTCGTGTGAATCTGTCGAGTGGACCAGGTGTGGGGGACATAGATTCCTTGGTGTCTGCACGAATGGACCCGGCCGGTTCCGAAGAAGTCGCCGGGTTCGACTTTGATCACGGCCGCGTGCTCCACTTGGTCGGCAATGGCGCCGTTGCATTTGACTGTCGTCTTCACGACGAAGTTGCCGGACATCAATGGACAACGTTCCATACGGCAGTAGACTTTGCCCTTGGCCGGCAGCGTACCGAACGCATTGCTTGACGCTTGACTATTCAGGGCCAGTAGAAACTGGCCAGTCGGGGTAAAGAAAGCTAGCGCGATGTTCACGTTTCGCAAGGGCGTCGTTACCGGCGAGTCGTAGGTGACTTCGATCGTCACGTCCTGTCCCGCGCAAAGGCCGTCGAGCGAGTGGCCGGAAACTGTGTCGAGTACGCGAAGTGCGGTTAGCCGAACCACTCCGTCGCCGCCTCGATCGGTGCGGTCCGCGAGGTCGATGCGGCTGCGGTCTTCCATCGACTCGAAGTAGCTGCGGACCACCTCGCTGCTCGGGCCGTGCTGAACGAGTCGCCCGCCGTCGATCAGGATCGCCTGATCGCACAGCGACGAGATGGCCGCCATGTTGTGACTGACGAACAGGATCGTGCGGCCGCTGCCGGCCACGTCGTTCATCTTGCCCAGGCACTTCTTCTGGAACCCCGCGTCGCCCACCGCGAGGACTTCGTCGATGAGCAGGATTTCCGGTTCGAGGTGCGCCGCCACCGCGAAGGCCAGCCGCACGTACATTCCACTGGAGTATCGCTTGACCGGCGTGTCGAGGAACTTCTCGATCTCGGAGAAGGCGACGATCTCGTCAAACTTCGCGTCGATCTCCTTTTTCCGCATGCCGAGGGTGACGCCGCTGAGATAGATATTCTCCCGGCCGGTCAATTCGGGGTGGAAGCCGGTGCCGACTTCGAGCAGCGAGCCCACGCGGCCGTCGAGGATCGCGTGACCTTCGGTGGGGTCGGTGATGCGGGAGAGGATTTTCAGCAGCGTGGACTTGCCCGCGCCGTTGCGGCCGATCACGCCGAGCACCTCGCCCTGTCGCACCTCGAACGACACGTCCCGCAGGGCCCAGAACTCATCGGCCGGCTTCGGCCTCGGATGGCGAATCCGCCGCAGCAGACCCCGCGCGGTGTCCGCGATCATTTCCCGGAACTCGCGGTCGATCGACCGCAGCCCGCCGAGGCGGTACTTCTTCGACAGGCCTCGAACTTCAATGGCAGCGTCGGTCACGTCTCGTTCTCCGGCAGGTCAGACCACGTCGGCGAAGCGCCGCTCCACGCGGTTGAAATACGTCAGTCCGATGATCAGCATCACCAGCGCGACCTCCACCGAGATCAGCCAGCCCACGTAGTCGATGGGGGTGCCGAGCACGGCCGCCCGCGCCGCCTCGATCGTCCCCGCCATCGGGTTCAGTTGCAGCAGCGACTGGAGGAGCGGATTCTCGGCGAAACGCGAGGGGTAGATCACCGGCGTCACGAAGAACCACGTCTGGACCAGGAACGGCACGACGTGGCGGAAGTCACGGTAAGACACGGTCAGCGCCGCGAGGACCAGCCCCACGCCGAGCGCCGCGATCATGGCGCTGATCAGCACCGCCGGCAGCAGGATCAGTTGCCACTCGAAGCTCACGCCGAAGGCGAGCATGAGCCCGCCGAGCACCACCGCGGAGGCGAGGTAGTCGACCAGGGGCACGCCCAGCGCCGCCAGCGGGGCGATGAGCCGGGGGAAGTAGACCTTGCGGAGCATGCCCGCGTTGCCCACGAGCGAGTTGCTCGACTGGCTTACCGCGGTGGCGAAAAACTGCCACGGCAACAGGCCGGCGTAAAGAAAGATCGGGTAGGGCACGTCGCCCACCCGCTTCGCCACGCCGAGCACCTGCCCGAAGAACAGGTGCAGCACGACCATGGTCACCAGCGGCTGAAGAATCGCCCAGGTCGCCCCGAGCGCGGTCTGCTTGTACCGCACCCGCACGTCGCGCAGGGCGAGGAACCGCAGCAGGTCGCGATAGCGCCAGAGTTCGCCGAGGTCGGACAGCCGCCACGATCGCCGCGGCTCAATGCGCAGCTTGCCCGGCTCGGCCGATGCGTTGAATGTGCGGGAGGTCAGTTGCGTCATCATAGCCCCGTGTCACCACTCATCTCGCCGGGCGTCCGATCCGGCACAATCCGTACAACCGTTATCGAATTCACGACCGGCAGGCTTTAGCTGCTTTCCCGGAATGACGAGAGGAAAGGTGGGCCTCGCCGGCCCGCAGGAGCGATTCGATGCCTGCTTCCGATAACCTCGATCGACCGACGTGCCTGCTTACCTTCGATGTCGAGGAGTACTTTCAGATCGAAGCGGCGCGATCACGCATCGCCCCGGCCGGGTGGGACGACTGGCCCTCGCGGGTCGAACGCCCCGTCGAGTGGCTGCTCGAGCAACTCGCCGAACATGACGCGCGGGCGACGTTCTTCACTCTCGGCTGGATCGCCCGCCGCCATCCCCGGATGGTCAGGCGGATCGTCGAGGCGGGGCACGAGCTTGCCTGCCACGGCGACATGCATGACCGCCTGCATCGCCTCGACCCGGTGAGCTTCGCCGCCGACCTGCGCCGGGCCCGGCGCTCCCTGCAGGATGCCGGCGGATGCGCGGTGCACGGGTATCGGGCCCCGACGTTCAGCATCACCCGCCATACCGCGTGGGCCGTCGACGGGCTCGCCGAGGCGGGGTTCACCTACGACAGTTCGGTGCAGCCGATCCGCCATCCGCAGTACGGCGAGCCGGACGCGCCGCGCCGGCCTTACCGGCTGGTCGGCGGCAGTGGGGCGGCGGTGCTGGAAATCCCTCCCTTGTCGTGGCAGGTCGGCTGGATGCGGCTGCCCGTGGCCGGCGGGGGCTATTTCCGGCTGCTGCCACTGAACCTGATGAAGCGCGGCATCCGTCAGGCCCATCGCGCCGGGCACCCGGCGATGCTCTACTTCCATCCGTGGGAATTCGACCCCGCCCAGCCGCGGATGCCCCTTCGCGGCGTGCAGCGTTTGCGCACCTACGTCGGCCTCCGCCGTACACAGCCCCGCCTGCGACGCCTGCTCCGGCAGTTTCAGAGCACGACCGTCAGCGAGTGGCTGGCCACCCAGCGCCTCGCCCACTGGGGCAGTTTTCAACTGCCCGCCCTCGCGTCGGCGCCGCCATCTCTGCGTCGAGCGGCCTGAAGATTTTCCTTGACTCGTCGCCGGTCCGGAGGTACAGTTCTCCTACGATTCGGGAATCATCATGTATCTTCTGAAGGGAGAACATCCAATGTCACTGTCCCCTCGCCTCACAGTCATCGCTGC
>CAYFQS010000164.1:0-7795 GCA_964345245.1 uncultured Planctomycetaceae bacterium
GAAGCCGTCGCCGACGATCAACGTGATGCTCGCCGGCATCATCCTCGCCGCGGCGTGGACCGGCCTCGCCGCCGCCGAACCGCTCGACGAGCCCCTTGCCCGCCAGGCCTACGAGGTCGCGTCGAACTGGGTCGCCCGCGGCCGGGCGCCGGGACGCACGTTTCCCATCGATGCCGACAACCTCGCCGCGGTGCGGGTGACCTTGCGCCTCGACGGGGTGACACTCGGCCAGGCGACGGCGGCGTACGCCCAGCCGCTGCGGGTCGCCCGGCACCGGGACCGGAATCCCGACGGCCCGCAACACATGATGGACCTGCTGCGCCTGGCGGTGGCGGAGGCCCTGGACGAGGTCGCGGCCACGCTGCCGAGCCGGGCCGAGCTGGAGCAGACGGCGTCGCGGCTGGCCCTGGACGTGCAGTTCGCCGCCACGCCGCGGGCGCTCGAGCTGCCGGGGATCGATCGGCTGCCCGGTCTTTACACGGTGGGCGTCCACGGGCTGGCCATGCGCGACGGGGGCGAGTGGGCGTGGTCGTTTCCCGCCACGGCGATCGCGGCCAACCTCGGCATGCGGGGACAGATCAACCGCTTGCTCGGCGAACTCGACGTGCCCCTGCCCCGCCTGCCGAAAGTCGGCAAGCCCGAGGGGCCGACGCTTTACCGCCTCGATGTGATCCATCTCGTGCGGCCGACGCGTCAGTCGCCGGTCATGTCGCTGTATCGCGGCGATCGTGTGCTGCCGCCGGTCCCGCTGGCCCAGCGCGAGCTCGAGGAGTTCACGCAACAGCTTGCCGACCG
This sequence comes from uncultured Planctomycetaceae bacterium, assembly GCA_964345245.1. Classification (GTDB taxonomy): domain Bacteria; phylum Planctomycetota; class Phycisphaerae; order Phycisphaerales; family Zrk34; genus CAYFQS01. Next base: position 796 of record CAYFQS010000164.1, read on the forward strand.
ATTGATGGATCGATTGCGCGAGGACGAACGGCTCGCCGGCACTTATCATCCGACGTCGGACAAGTGGGAGCCGCCCACGGCCTCGCTGGTGGACTCGGCCCTGGCGTGCTACGCCCTGAGCCGGTATGCGAAACTGCCGAACCTGCGCGGCGAAGAGGCGGACCGGGCGACGGACGTGCAGCGGCGGGCCCTGCGAACGCTCGTGCGGAACGATATGGGCTTCGTCGAGCGGGATGACGGCCGGGTCGAGGGGCTCGGCTCACGCCGGCTGGCCCCGGTGGCGATGGCGCTGCTCGCGGTGCTGGAATCGCCGGACGCCGCCATGCTCAAGCCGGCCCGGCCCATGCTCGCCGGCGCGCTGCTCGGCCTGCAACAGCCGGACGGCCGCTTCCGCATCGCCGATGAGCCGGACAGCAGCGAAGCCACCGCCCCCATGCGGGCCACCGCCTGCTTCGCTCTCGTCGGCATGTACGACCAGACCCGCGAACGGGTCTATCTCGAAAAGGCGAAGCTCGGGCTGAACGCCCTGTGGGAGGATCTAACGCAGGATCGGCTGGTCTCGACCTTGCCGTGGCTGGCGAAGGCGGAGTTCGATCTCGCCCGGCTCGACGAGCCGTCGCCGCACCTGAGGCGACTGGGCGAGGCGCTGGCGAAGCTATGGGACCGGCAGGTCCCGCCGCCGGCGATGACGGTCCGCGCGGGCATCCCCCCCGACACCGTGGGGGGGCTGGACCTGAGCGACGAGTTGATCGGCGAGCCGACGTGGCGGACCGCGCCGCCGCTGGCGGCCCTGGCCGAGGCGGCGCGCGTCGACGGGGGCGTGGCGGTGGAAGACCAGCCGCAGTGGCTGGTCAACAGTTCGCTCGCCGCCCGGTTCCTCAAGCAACTCGCGATGCACACGCCGTCGACGTTTTATGTTCGTGACCCGCAGACCGCCCTGCACGCGATGCGGCTGGCGCTGTGGGACAACCGCCAGACCACCGCGGCCACGGCGATGGCCCTGCTCGCCACGGCGGAACTCAATCACACGGTGACGTCGCTGGCGTTGCGATGAGAGGCCCGGTTCCCCGTGCTCGCGCGGACACGGGCAAGGTGTCCCGACGTGCCGGGGCCCCTGCCCATCGCGCCAGCAATGGGGAATCGGTCGAAGGTTTCGCCAGTCCGGTTCGGGCGGTGACCGTTCAGGCCGCGTTTACATTCATTCCCGCAGCGCGCCTTCACCGAACTCGTCGTCGGGGCCCGTGGTCGGGATCGGCAGGTCATGGGCTTCCGGCAGCTCGACGCTGTTGAGGTACAACTGCACCGCGGGCCGGCGCAGGGCCTGGTGCAGGTCGTCCACGACCTTGCTCAGCCGCTGGCCCAGGGCCGGGTAGTACTGCTCGGTGAAGAAGAAGAACGCCGCCGTCTGTTCGTCCACGAGGTACACCTTGTCCGCCTCGACGGTGGGCATGAGCAGGAGCCGGCCGACGGAGAAGTTGGCCAGACTGATCGTCTGCTTGTTCGCGTTGAGGTAGACGGTGTGCTTGAGCAGGGCGGCCCGTTTGATGCGGGTCAGGTCGTCCTCGTCGTGCAGGATAATCGAGTGGCGTTGCCGGCCGCCCTCGGTCGGCTGGTTGTACTCCCACAGCAGCCGCGACCACGCCTCGCCGTCCGCGCAGTCGACGATCGTAATCTCCGGCACCGGCTGCGACAGGATGTCGCGCACGCTGGCCTCGCCCTGGAGGGTGTAGCTCAGGATGATCGCCTTGTCGCCGAGGGCGTCGAAGAGCTGCTGATCGCTTTCGATCTCCACGTCCGCGGGGATATTGCCGTGATTTCGCAGATACCGGTGCAGCCACTTGACGCTGAAGCCACTGGGATCGTCTTCGTCCGGGTGGAAGAAGATGATGCGGTCGGAGCGGACGGTCTCGTCGAGCCCGAGCCGCTTGATCACCTCGTACATCTGCCGGAACACGAGCACCTGTTCGCCGGGCAGCCGGTCGCCGACGAACTCGCTGAAGGGATAGCGGTCGGCGTAACGGAAGTTGCGCCGGATCACCTCGTTGGCCAGCATGTTCATCCGCTGCAGGTACTCGTTTTCGAACAGGAAGGCGAGGTCGAACACGTCCTCGGCCCGGATGCGGTAGGCATCGCGGAACAGCTTCTGACCGAAGCTGTCGAAGGCGTCTTCGTCCTTCGGCATGTTCCGGCCGATCACGCGGCCCTCGGGCAGCACGTAGGGGGTGATCACGATGATCACTTCCCGTCGCTCCTTGGTCACCCGCCGACTCGAAAACAGCAGGTCGCCCACCAGCGGGATATCGCCCAGCAACGGCACCTTATCGGTCTCCGTCTGATCGTCCTTGGCGATGAGTCCGCCGATGATGAACGGCGTGTTGTTGGCGATCCGGGTGTAGGTCTTCACGTCCCGGGCCTGGATGGTGGGCGAGCGGGCGACTTCGTCACCGGCGTTGTTCTTGACGATCACGTCGCCCCCGGGCACCCGGGCGCTGACCGAGGCCACCACCTGCATGCTGATTTCTTCGTCGTCGGCGCTGACCCGGGGGCGGACGTTGAGGGTGATGCCCGCCTGGATCGGCTTGGCGAAGTTCACCGTCACCACGTCGTTCTTGCCCGTGGCGATGGAGTTGACCACGGGAATGCGCTCCTCGACCGCGATGTTCGCCATGCGGTTGTTGAGCGTGAGGACGCTGGGCCGGCTGAGGACCTCGGCCTCCCCCCGGCGGACCAGCGCCTGAATCTTCGTAGAGAAAGACCCGAAGACATCCTCAAGCTCGATGTCGGCGGTGGGCTCTTCGTTCGTGGCGGTGGCGAAGATCGGCAGCCGACCGAACTTCACCGACGCGAAGTTACCCGTCGGCGATTCCAGTTCCCACTCCACGCCCAAACGGTCGAGCCCGGTCTCCGCGATCTCCAGGACCATCGCTTCGATCATGATCTGACGGGCGGGCAGATCGATCGTCCGGCGAATGACGTCCAGCACCTCCGAGAATTGCTCCGGCTTGCTCGGCATGTAGAACACGAGCAGTTCGTTGACCGGGTCGGATTCGGTCAGCGGGAACGTCTGGTTCTTGTCCTTGACCATCTCGTGATTCTTCGTCTCGGCGATGGGCACGATGACCGGCAGATTCTTCATGTCCACCGGCTCGCCCGGCTGGCCGATCGTGTACCCGAACGTCTGCAGCATCTGGATCGTGCGGGCGGGATCGGCGTAGCTCAGGGGAATCCGCTGGTGGGCCAGGGCGCTGGGTTTGAGCTGAGCCGTCGACTCCGCCATGACCTCCCTGGCGTTGTTCAGGAAGTTGGCGATCCGCGGCAGATCGTCGTTGGGCAGCGCTTCTTCGGGCTGCTGAATCTGGCCGTAGACCCAGATGTGAGTCGGCTGACTGACGAAGGTCTTGTAGCCGATCTGGATCAGCCGCAGGCCCTGCTCGCTGGAGCGGGCGAGGGTGACCAGCTTCATCACGCCCTGCGGGGGGGCGGGAAGTGCGGCGTCCATCGCCTCGCCCGCGACCTCGTACTGCAGCTCGGTCTGGGCCTGGGTCGAGGCGACGTCGACGAGTTCCTGAATTTCAACCGTGCCGAGATTGGGCATCGGCAGAAGCATGCCGAAGGCGGGTTCGGCGGCCGGTTGCGCCGGCGGCCGGTCCGGTCGCTCCTGGTTTTGCTCCTCGGCCTCGGCGGGCTGCTCCTGCTGGTTCTCCTGCTCGGCCGGCGGCTCCTCGGCGGGCTGCTTGTCCTGGCCCAGCGCCGGGCCGCCGAGGAGGCAGCTCAACCCGATCGCCGCCGCCAGAAGCCATGATCTGGTCAATCCCCAGTCCTCGCGACTGGACTGCGTCCGTGCGTCGTCCATGTGGGTTCCTAATGCGTCGGAGGGAAGTTCTTCGGGAGGTCCCTGGTACTCGATCCGTCCGTCCACTAATTGCAACACGATGTCCGCGTGCCTCACCAGTTCCGGTCGGTGTGTGATCATCAACGTCGTCTTGCCTCGCATGAATTCGAGAATCGCGGGAATGATCTGCGATTCACTCACGGTGTCGATCGAAGCCGTCGCTTCGTCCAGGATCAGCACCTTCGGATTCTTGAGCATCGCCCGGGTGAGCGTGATCCGCTGACGCTCCCCGCGGGACATGCTCACGCCGTCCCGCCCGATGATCGTACCGTAACCGTTCGGCAGTTTGGAGATGAAGTCGTGGGCCCCGGTCCGCTTGGCGACTTCGACGATCTGGTTCATCGTCGCGTCCGGTCGGGCGTAACGCAGGTTCTCAAACACCGAGCTGTCGAAGAGGAAGCATTCCTGAAACGCGATGCCGATCGATTCTCGCAGATGGCGGAGATCGAGCTTGCCCACGTCCACGCCGTCCACCTGCACCTGACCGAGTTGTGCTTCGATGAATCGCGGGACCATGCTTACGAGGGTGCTCTTGCCCGCGCCGCTGGGGCCGATGATCGCACAGGTTTGGCCGGCGGGAATCTCGAAGCTCATGCTCCGCAGCACCGGCGGGCCGTCGTTGTATCGGAAGCTGACGTTTTCGAAGCGAATGTGCCCGCGGATGGGGACGACGATGGGGGCGGCGATCTCCTGCTCGCCCTCGGTGGTCTCCATCATCTCGAACACGCGGTCGATGCTGGCCGAGGATTTGGTGAGCTTCGCGAAGCCGCTCATCAGCTCCAGCACGGTGGGATAGAGCATGAGCACATAGGCGAAGAAGGCCATGAACACCCCGGGCTGCATCGGGTCGCGGGGCTTGAGGACCTGGTAGGACCCGAAGCCGATCAGGGCGATGGTGCCCACGCCGACGAGCAGGTCGGCCACGACCTTCTGAGTCACGTGGTAGGTCTTGGACCGCATCTGCGATTTGCGGGAGGCGTTGATGGCCTGCTGGAAGGCCTCGCTCTCGCGCTGCTCGGCGGTGAAGCCCTTGACGACCTCGACCCCCAGGAACTTCTCGATCAGGTTGCCGTGCACCACGCCGAGCTGTTGCTGGGCTTCCTTGCTGGAGCTTTTGATCGGGCGCTTGAACCAGCGCGCCGCCCACAGGTGTCCGGGCAGGACGATCGTCGCCGCGAGAGCGAGCTGCCAGTTCGTCACGTAAAGGATCACCAGCAGCGCCTGGAACATGATCACCGACTGCAGCAGCTTCGGCAGCTCGTCCTGGATGAACGACTGGATCACGAAGGTGTCGTCCATCACGCGACTGGAGATCTGGCCCGGCGGGTTCTTCTGGTAGAACTGCAGACTCATCTGCTGCATCCGCTCGAAGAGGCGATTGCGGAGATGGAAGCAGACGTTCTCGCCCACGCCCACCGTGGTGAATTTGCTGGTGAAATAGAGCAGGTTCCGCAGGACGTAGACGACGAGAATACCGCCGAGGATCAGCCAGAGCAGCGACCAGTTGTCGTGGGGAAACACGTCGTCGAGCAGGAGCTTGGTGAACCACGGGAGCATCATGTTCACGCCGGTCAGCACGAACAGAACAACAAGCACCAGCACGAAGCGTGAGGCATATGGCCGCAGCAGCGCCGCGAAGCGACGCAGGGAGGATGGATTCTCATCGCGACCGTTGCCGGCCGCTGTCCCGTTGGACTGCATGGGAGCAGACTCGCCTGTTAACTGCGGTGTCCCGGGCAGACGACAACCACGCTAGCGAAAGTCGACCGCAGCGTCTACAAGTTTGTGGTCTTACGCTACATCGGCCGACGGGTTCGAAGCACGTAACCTTCGATTTTGCCAGTGGATAACAGCCGATAATCACCGGATCGAAATCGGTGCCCCCGGAGGGTCGGGCAGCGGTCGGCGCGGCCGATAGAATGCCCCCTCGCCCGATTGCACGCTCGATCAGGGGTTCAACATCATGGCCAGACGCAAGCAAGCGCGGCGGTCGCCGTTCCCCGCCGACCGTCTCGAAAACACCGAACAGGTCGGCGGCATCACCACCGCCACCCTTGCCAACGGCCCCGGCGCCGGCAGCCGCGTCGCCTTCGTCAACACCGGCGGCGGGCTCCGCTATACCGTCGCCCTCGACCGCGGGGCCGATCTCGTCCATGCCACGCATCAGCAGCATTCGCTGTGCTACCTCACGCAGAACGGCATCGCCCGGCCGAGTCACGCTTATCACCTCGAGCACGAATGGCTCAGCGGCTGGCCGGGTGGGCTCATGACCACCTGCGGGCCCGTCTACGTCGGCCACGCCCGCGACGAAGACGGCCACCGCACCGGGCTGCACGGCCACTTCTCCAACACGCCCGCCCAACTCGAGATGCTCGTCAATCCCGACATCCACCGGGATCAGCACGAGATGATCCTCTCCGCCGTCGTGCGCGACAGCCGGGCCTACGGCCCGAACGTCGAGGTGCGGCGGGTGGTCCAGTCGACGCTCGGACAGAACGTGATCCGCGTCTACGACGAGACGACGAATCGGTCGGACGTCGAGACGCCGCACGCCCTGATGTACCACTGCAACTTCGGCTGGCCGCTGCTCGACGAAGGCGCTCGGCTGATCGCGAGCGGCCGGATCGATCCCTGGCCGGCCGAGGAGCAGGTCGCGGCGCCGGACGATGTGGAGGACTACAAGCGGGTGCCCCGGCCGCTGAAGTCTCATGCCGGTGAAGCAAGCCGCGGGTTCGTCTGCACGCCTGTGGCCGACCGGCGGGGCAAGGCTCATGTGGGGCTGATCAATGACAAGCTGGCCCTCGCGGTCGAGATCGAGATTCCCGTTGAGCAGCTTCCCCGCATCATGGTCTGGCAGCATTACGGGCCGGGCGGGATGTACGTCATGGGCGTCGAGCCGATGGTCGGCACGCCCTTCGGCAGGGACTGCGAACCGGACCACGCGATGACCTTGAAGCCCGGCCAACGCCGCCGCACCGAGGTGACCTTTCGCGTGCTGGACGATGAGCAGGACCTCGCCCGCTTCCGCAAACGCGACAAGGCGTTCAAGCAGTAACCTCGGCCCGCCTCGCTTCAGCGAGTGCGGGAGCAGCGGTTCACGCAATAATT
>CAYFQS010000165.1:0-7742 GCA_964345245.1 uncultured Planctomycetaceae bacterium
AGAAGGGCGAGATCACCATCAACATCGGCGGGGTGGGCGCGAAGAAGCTGACCCTTTTCACCCGCCAGCTTTCCACCCTCCAAGACGCGGGCCTGCCGATCCTCCGGTCGCTGCAGATTCTCGCCGCCCAGCAGAAGCCCGGCCTGCTCCGCAACACCCTCGAGGACGTCGCGACCGAGGTCGAAGGCGGGGCCACGCTTTCCGAGTCGATGTCGAAGCACCCCAAGGCGTTCGATCGGCTCTACACCAAGATGATCTCCGCCGGCGAGGTCTCCGGCACCCTCGATCTCATCCTCCAGCGCCTCGCCGACTTCATGGAGAAGGCCCAGGCCCTCAAACGCAAGATCGTCGGCGCGATGATCTACCCCGCGGTGATCATCTCCGTGGCCGTGCTCATCGTGCTCGGCATCATGATCGTCGTCGTGCCGAAGTTCGAGGAAATCTTCCGCGACTTCGACACCGAGCTGCCCGCCCTCACAACGTTCCTGATCACCACGTCCAAGTGGATCGGCGGCGGACTGGAAGGGCAGGTGGTTCCCGGCTGGGCCTGGATCATCTTCAGTCCGGTGGTCATTTTCGTCTTTTCGAAGGTGGTGCGGAAGACGGAGTTCGGTCGGGCCGCGGTCGACAATATTAAAATCCGCGTGCCCATCATCGGCAAGCTGCTCCGTTACACCGCCATCGCCCGATTCTCCAGAACGCTCAGCACGCTCGTTCACGCCGGCGTGCCCATTCTCGAATCCATGATGATCACCCGCGACACCGTCGGGCTCCATCCGTACGAGCAGGCCCTGCAGAAGGTCCACGACTCGATCCGCGAGGGCGAATCCATCGCCCAGCCGCTCCGCGAGTCGAAGGTCGTCGACGAACTCGTGGTCAACATGATCGACGTGGGCGAGGAGACCGGCGAACTCGACAAGATGCTCGCCAAGGTCGCCGACAACTACGACGAACAGGTCGACACCGTGGTCGGCGCCCTCGTCTCCGTGCTTGAGCCGCTCATGGTCGTCGCCCTCGGCGGGATCGTCGGCTTCATCGTCATCGCCCTGTTCCTGCCGCTGGTGACGCTGATCCAGTCGGTCTCGTCGTAAACGCAGAACGGAAGGTCAAACATGGCCCTTGCCACTCGACATCCCGACGGCCCGGCCCGCCTCGCTTCAGCGAGGGCGGGAAATGGCCCGGCCCGCCTCGCTTCAGCGAGGGCGGGAGTGAGCGCGGGGGCCCGGCCCGCCTCGCTTCAGCGAGGGCGGGGGCGGCGGCTCGCCTCCCCCGGCTTCACCCTCATCGAAGTCCTCGTCGTGATTGCGATCATCGTCATTCTCATCGGGATCGCGCTGCCGGCGTTGAACATGGCCCGCAACGCCGCCGAGGTCACCGCCGTCCAGCAGATGCTCGGCGGGCTCGACATCGCCCTCAAGGCCTATCACGCCGATCACGATGTGTACCCGCGCAGCCGCTACGTGGGTGGCGGCGCGACGCCGGTCGAACCGCGAAATCCCTACAGCGGCGGGGAATGGGAGGGCGCCGAAATTGTCTGCCAGGCCCTGATCGGCTACATGCCGGACGACAACGACGATCAACGCCCCGCGATGGCCGGTGACGCGCGTTTCGACGACGGCGCCCAAGGGCTCGGGTTCCGCGTGCCCGGGTCGGGGCGGGTCTACGGCCCATACTTCGAAGCCCGCGACGATGCCCTCGCGCCGCGATGGGACAAAAACGAAGACAGCGTGATCAACGGCGCCGAAATCTGGACCAACGGCGGCACCGTTCGGGACGGCGCCTTTGTCTTCGCGGACCTGTGGGGAACCCCGGTGCTTTACTACCAGGCCCTGCCACGTCACACGGCCGGGCTCTATGGTCGCACCGGCGATGAGTCCTTCGGCGACTCCGACAGCATCTGGAGCCAAAACGGCCGCTTCGATACTGAGCACAACGATACGCTGGTCGGGATCGTCAACAAACACGTCAGCGGCGGCGAGGTCATCGACGTGCCGGACGAAGAGCAGGCCGGGCTTCGCCAGCAGATGCGCTCCGCCGAGTACATGCTCATCAGTCCCGGGCCCAATGCGATATTCGGCGTCGGAAACAGCGGTAAGTTCAACTTCGACGACCTTTATCAGTTCGGCCCCTGACCCGAGAGGCAGTGACATGGCTTATCTTTGCCGACACATTCCGACCGCCCGTCGGCCCGCCCGACGCGGGTTCACCCTCATCGAGGTCATGGTCGTCGTCTCCATCATCGTGATCCTGGTGGGCATCACCATCGGCGTCCGCGAGGCGGTGCAGAACCTGGGCCAGTCGAAGCTGACCGGCGTGGCGATGTCCAACGCCTCCGCCATTGCCGTGGAGTACAGCGTCCTCGCCGGCGGCGATCCGAAGTCCGGCGTGGTCAATCACCTCGCCGGCATCGACGAGCCGATCGACTGGACCAGGAACAAGACCTACAACAACAGCGCGCTGTCCGGTTCCGGCGACCTCGGCGGCACGACCGTCCAGGCCTTCCGGGCCAACGCCGTCGAGCGCTTCGTCTGGGCGACGATCCAGGTCGCCACGATCCGCCAGGAGATGTACGCCTCGCTGCCGGATCGGCTGCTCACCGACACCGATAATGCGAACGACGACCCCGACGGCTTTCTCGAACTTCGCGACGGCTGGCGGAACAAGATGATTTACGCCGCCTTCGTCGATCACGACGACAGTCACGGCGAAGACGATTTCCTCCCGGAGCATCCGGCCCCGTTCTTCGCCTCGGCCGGCCCGGACGGCGAGTGGGGCGACGTCACCGCCGACACCGACAGCCAGGCCTTCGAGCAATCGCAGGACAACACGTACAGCTACGACCTTGACTGACCCGCGCCCGCGGCGGGATGAGAGCCCGCAATGAACGCATCACGCCAGATCAATCCGACGCATCGCCGATCCGGCCGGCCCGGCTTCACGCTGGCCGAACTGATGGTGGTGATCGGGATCATCGTCCTGCTGATCGCGGTGGCCGTGCCGAGCGTCAGCGCGATCTACGAATCCGGCCGGGTGGAGGCGGGCGTGAACACCGTCAGCGCCGCCGTCGCCGCCGCCCGCGCCTACGCCGGCCGCGATACCATGTTCGTCGAAGACCTCGACGAGGATACCCCCGGCATTCAGAGCGGTGAGTATTCCGGCGTGGCCCTCCTCTTCACCCCCATGCGCGAACTGCGGATTGTCCAGAACACGGAACTCGCCAAGACAACCGGTGGCAACTACCTCGAGACGCTGAGCACCGCGCTCAACGGCTATGTCGACATCAACCGCGATTACATCCGTGTCCCCAAAGGCGTGGGGTTCGTCGGGATCTCCCGGGGCAGCAGCCCGACCAACTCGCTTCAATTGATGGCGCCGCCCTTCGCCGTCCGGTTCAATCCGGAAGGGAATCTGATCGCCGGCCAGAGCTCCCATCGGTTCGTGTATTACAACGCCGATCGCGACGACGACGATGAAATCGATACCGGCGTTAACCGCGGCAACCCCTACGGCTCCGACCCCTACGTTCCCGGGGAATGGGATCCGGAAAGCCCGCTCTACAGTCCCGGAAGTTCTCCGCGGCCCGGCAAAGCCGAGAAAGACGACAAGTACCGCCTGCCCTTTGACGAGATCGAGACGGTGGTCGGGCTCATCGTCTTCGACCTGAATCAGTTTCGGTCCGCCGGGCATCGGCTCTACGACCAGATGTCGGCTTCCGACGGATCGAACTGGGGCGGCGGCGACGATGATCAGGCGGGCAAGTGGATTGTCGAGAACGGTCAGCCGGTGTTCTTCAGCCGTTATAGCGGCGCTGTGATGAAGGAAGACTGATGCACCTGAATGCCTCCCATCCCGATTTTCGACGACGATCCCGCGGCTTCACGCTCATCGAACTGCTGATCGCGATGTTCATTCTCGCGATCGGGATCGTGTCGATCGCGGGGCTTTTTCCCGTGGCCGGGTCCATGCAGAAGTCGACTTTTGAGTCGGTGATCGCCAAGCACGCCTATCGCGATGCCCGGGCTTACATCGACGGGATCGCCCTCGACGAGACGGACCTGATCACGGGGCTGACCGGCGGATACGATACGAGCGGCGAACTCGAACGATTTCGGGCCGGCTTTTACAGCGGCGGGGCGCCCACCCTCCCGCTGGGCGACCGCGGCTACCCCTCCACCGCCACGGACACCGCCAAGCGGGACGCATTCTGGGTGCCCATGGCCCGCGATGCGGACACCGAGGCGGGAACCCGCGAGTTCCACCTTTACATCTTCGTGCTCATCCGTGATAAGGACGCCACCTTCACGGACCGCAATGGGGCGGCCAACCAGCACGACCCGGACTACGTGCCCGTGGTGCGTAGCGCGAACATCCGTGTGGACGACGCAAATCGCTTCGAGTTCGACGCCGGCGGGTTTAACGACACGAACAACGACGGCTTCGCCGACCAGGTCACCAAGGGCGACTGGGTGGTGGACAACAAGGGCGTGATCTACACCGTCAACAACGCCGACGCGGACGGGTTCACCATTCACGGCACGATCCCGACCGAAGACGGCGACCCGACCGAAATCTGGTACGCCCCGCCGCCGTCGGTGAATCGCGCCTCGCCGCTCCGGGGCGTGGCCATTATCCCGATCGGATCACCATGAAGCATCACGAACGAAACATGCCGAAGCGAGGCGTCCGCGGCTTCACGCTGGTGGAGTTGATGGTGGCGGTCGCGGTCACCGCGATCCTGATCCTCGCGATCAACCAGATTTTCCAGTCCACCACAGAGGCTGTCGGTCTCGGCATCGCCACCAGCGACGTGCTGCACACCGCGCGTACGGTGAATGACCAGATCGCCAAGGACTTCGGGGTTGAAGAAGCCGACCCGCCCGTCTACGGCCCGGGGCGCGATGGCATCCTGGTGATCATCAATCACTACCTACGAGGCCCCGTCACGCGGCAGGACCTGAGACGGGTGCCGCCTTCTGGCGGCGGTCGGATCAGCTCGTGTTCATCCGCGACGCGAGCGACCTGGAGCCGCTCACGGGCAGCAGTCCGTCGAGTCTGTCCGCCGGGAGTGACGCCACCGCCGCCCGCGTGTGGTACGGCCACGTCGCGCGAACCAATCCGGATGGAAGCGACGCGGGTAACAATCTGGCGACCACCCCCGCCGCGAACTGGATTCTCGGCCGGCAGGCCCTGTTTCTGGAGCAAACCACGGGCGCCGGCCGCCACATTAACGGCGGCGTGTTCGATGCCGAGGGCACACCAAGCACCGCGCCGTCAAGCACCGCCCCGTCCGATCAACTTCGCCTGATGTACATGGGCACCTCGGACATCGCCTACTTCGGCCTGAACTCGCCGACCACGCACGGCTGCATCGTGGGCGATGCAGCCGACGGCGCTCAAGAGGAGCCGAAGAACCGCCTCCGCGATGTGGACGGCGCGACGTTTACCAATAATCAGTACGTCCGGCGGGCTTATGACTACACCTACGGCGCGCAGCGCCTGCGGGTCAATCCGACGCCCAACTCCCGGCGGTTCTACACGTGGGAGGTCGCTCAACTGCACCCGTACTTCGCCGGGCACGTCAGCGAATTCATCGTCGATTTCGCCGCGGACATCAGCCCCGCCGACGGTGAGGTGGATCGGGTCACCCCCGGCGACCGCACCGTCAAGTGGTACAGCTACTGGTTCAACAATCCCACCCAGAATCGGCGGGACCCCGATAATCCGAGCAACACGATCCCGTATGACGATACGTTGCCGCTCACCTACGAACCGCCGGCTTCCTACGAGATCGGCGTGGGCGGGCCCCACGACACCGAACCCCCCTTGGACAGTAACAACTCCGGCGACGCGGAAGGGGCGGACGCGCTGCTGCCCCACGGCGACGGCGCATTCGTCTGGCGGCACGACGCGACCGACCCCGGCAAGCCGGACAACTGGCCCCACATGCTCCGCATCCGCTATCGCGTGCACGATCCGCAGGGCAAGCTCGCCGGCAAGGACGGCGACCTCGGACGCTGGTTCCAGCAGATCGTCAAGGTGGAAAGAGACTGACGCGATTCCTTCCGGTCGTGGGCTTGAGAGAGAATCCCCGACGTTTCGCCTCGAAAGGAGGCCGTCATGAAAACTCGAAACACCCGACAGGACCGCGGCAACGTGCTCATCCTCGTGGTGGGCGTGCTCGTGCTTATGGTCATCCTCGGCCTGGCGTACCTCCAGGTCGCCCGGCTCGACCGCTTCTCCACCGAACAGGTGCGGAGCAGCTACATTGACGCCGTGGCCGAGGCCACCGTCACCCGTGTGAAGCGAATCCTCGTCGACGACCTCAAGAACGACAACGACCAGTACTTCGTCGAAGACGACGCCGACGATCAGCTTGACGACGAGCCGTACGACTATCCCTGGACCAACCCGAACGCCCCCGGCGACGGCGACGACGACTGGCTCGCCTCGACCACGCCCGACTTCGACAGTGACGACTGGCCGCACCTGACGCGGATCAACGGTCTCGTGCTGCGCAACGTGGGCGAGAGCGGGTATCCGGATGAGGATTCGGCCGCCGGCGCGACAAGCGACGTGCAACTCGACGATGATGACCTGGTCGACGCCGACGGCGACGGGATCGCCGATTCGATGTGGACCTGGGCCCCGCTGCGCCAGATCGCCGGGATCACCTACGTCGTCGGCCTCCGCATCGTGGACAACAGCTCCATGGTCAACGCCGACGTGGCTCTCTCGGCCACGGGCGGGGCGGGCAACCTGTCCACCGCAATCAACGACGCCCCGCGATGGTGGTATCCGTCGGAGTTAGACCTCGGCCTGTGGGCGACCGCCCTGACCGCGCCGTACAGCGAGACGCAGCAGGTGATGGAGTATCGCCTCGGCGGTACGTATACACCGCCGCAGACCTGGGAGGGCCGTCGCCTCTACTGGCAGGAGGGCTGGGCGAGGAACTTCACAGGTGGGGGGGCCTACCAACAATTCGGCGTGACCGGCGACGATCCCGTCGAGCGCGAACTCCGCTGGCGCAACGGGCTTAACAACCTCAAGACCGAAGAACTGATCGAAGCGCAAAGCGTGGCTCCCGACAGCCAACGCACCTTCTACACCTTCTTCCGGCAGGACGAGCAGGACGACACCGACCCGCAACAGGAAGAGGCGTACAACAGTCTCGACGGCATCGGCGTGAACGACCAGCAGGTGTACTTCGAGAACGAACCTCGCCACATGACCACGCTGCACAGCGGCACCGGCCTGATCGACCCGCGCAGCAGCGATCCCGCATCGCCGGACGATCTGCTCGAGATGCTGCGCTTATTCGACGATGCCCCCGACTACGTCAAAGAGGGTGGCGACCCGGCGACCGCTCGCAACCTCTTGCGGGACATGCTGCAGGAAGAGCACATGCCCTTCCACGCCGACGCGACGCATCGGCCGTACGGCACGACGGAGGAAGCCGCGAACGCGCTCGTCGCCGCGTTCATCGACTACTTCGACGGGGCCGCCGACGGCACGCTCGCCCTGACCCCCGAAGCTGACAGCAAGATCACCAAATACGGCGCCACCACACCGCGCTACGGCATGGAAGCGCTGCCGTTTCTCAGTGAAGTTTACGTCCAGGGCGGCTACTGGCTGTCCGACATCAGCCAGCCGGACCCCAGCGGCCAGCCAAACCGCTACCGCCTCGAATGGACCATGGATGGGGATATCGGCTACGCCATCGAGGTCGTGAATCCGTGGGACAG
>CAYFQS010000166.1:0-4378 GCA_964345245.1 uncultured Planctomycetaceae bacterium
TCAGCGAGAGCGGGGGGCCGCGTCCGGCCCGCCTCGCTTCAGCGAGAGCGGGGGGTGCCGCGTCCGGCCCGCCTCGCTTCAGCGAGAGCGGGGGTTCGTTGTCCGCCGACGTCAACGTCCGCGCCCCGCGGAAGCGGGGCCGCGCCGGGCGGAGATGGGGGATGCGCCCACCCTTCCGCATAGCTGCGGCCACATACAATGTAGTTGATCAACGCCACCCGGACGCACCGTCATGCCCGATCGGCGTCGTCATCGTGGAGCTCATCCGGCGGATGAGCGGTTGTTTGCCGGGGACTGGCTGCCGGTCCTGCGCCGGGCGGTGGATGAACTGTCGTGGCTGCTGAGTCGCGGCTACGCCGAGCGGTCCGCCCTCAAACTCGTGGGCGATCGGTATGGACTCCGTGAACGCCAGCGGATCGCCGTGATGCGTGGCGCGTGCAGCGACGAGGCCCGCGGCGATCGGCAGCAGCGCCGGATCGCGCTCGAATCAGCCGCCGGCCGGCCGCTGCGGATCGACGGCTACAACGTGCTGACCACCGTCGAAGCCGCCCTCGCCGGAGGCGTGCTCCTGCTCGCCCGCGACGGCTGCCTGCGCGACATGGCGAGCATGCACGGCAGCTACCGCACGGTCGAGGAGACGCGCGACGCGGTGAGGTTGATCGGTCGGACGATCGAGACCATCGGTTCAGACCCGGTGACGTGGTATCTCGACGCCCCGGTGTCCAACAGCGGTCGACTCCGGAAGCTCATGGCTGAACTCGCCGAACACGCCGGCTGGCGGTGGGGTATTGAAATCGTGACCAGTCCGGACCACGTGCTCATCGAGTCGCACGATCCCATCGCGAGTGCCGACAGCGTGGTGCTCGATGGCGGCGGGCCGTGGCTCAACCTCGCTCGTCACGTGGTGGAAGCGAAGGTCGACGAGCCGAGGGTCGTGGAGTTGATGCGAAGCGACGGCGCGAGGAGAGGGTAGGTAGAGACGAAGAGACGGAGAGACGAAGAGACGGAGAGACGAAGAGACGGAGAGACGTAGAGACGTAGAGAGGAAGTTCGGCAAACGGGAACACATGACGGAGCCAACCCATGTTCAGACTGATCACCTCTGCCGCAATCTTGTGTTGCAGCGCGGCGCTGCCGGCCGCGGAGCCGACGGAGCAGGAAGAAGCGAAGGAGTGGAAGCCGCCCACGCCGCCGGCGTCGTCGGAGCGGGTGGAGCAGCGCGAGGCGATGGTGGATCGCCAGATCGCCTCGGCGCGGCGCGGCCGGGAGCGGGTGAAAAGCGAGAAAACGCTGAACGCGATGCGCCTCACGCCGCGGCACGTGTTCGTGCCCGACCGGGTCGCCCGCCGGGCGTACGACGACACGCCGCTGCCGATCGGCTTCGGCCAGACGATCTCCCAGCCGTACATCGTCGCCTTCATGACCGAGCAGCTCGATCTGAAGCCGCACGAGAAGGTGCTGGAGATCGGCACGGGCAGCGGTTACCAGGCCGCGGTCCTCGCCCGGTTCACGCCCCACGTCTACAGCATCGAGATCATCGAGGAGCTGCACGAACGGGCGGCCGGGGCGCTGACCGAGCAGCACTACGACGACGTGAAGCTCAAGCATGCCGACGGCTACTCTGGCTGGGAAGAGCACGGGCCGTTTGATGCGATCATCGTGACCTGCGCCGCCGGCCACCTGCCCCCGCCGTTGTGGAAGCAGCTCAAGCCCGGTGGGCGGATCGTGATCCCCCTCGGCGGGCCGTGGGGCGTGCAGCGCCTCGTCCGCGTGATCAAGACCGAAGCCGGCGGGCGGAAATCGAAATCGCTCATGGGCGTGCGCTTTGTGCCGATGACCGGTGAGGCGCAGCAGCGCGAGTGAACCGGGTCGGCGCGCCGCACGAATCCGGACCTCCGCTGAAGCTCCGGTCCGGCTTGCCATGGCGGGGCCTGGTCGCGATTTCCGATATGAATGAGCCATCCCGCACAACTTCGCCGTGGCTGACCGTGGCGCTCGTGTCCGCGGGCGTTCTCGCCTTCGAGGTCGTGCTCATGCGGCTGCTGCTCATCGCGAGCTGGCACCACTTCGCCTTCCTCGTGATCAGCATCGCGCTGCTCGGGTTCGGGGCCAGCGGCACCGCGCTGTGCCTGCTGCGGCGATGGCTGCTGGAACGGGCCGAGCCGGCGCTGGTCGTGCTCACCGCGGCGACGGCGGCGTCGATGCCGCTGTGCGTGGCCGCGGCCCAGTTCCTGCCGATCGAGGCCCGCTTCGTGCCCGCGCTGATCTGGCGGCAGGTCGGGGCGTGGGTCGGCTACTGGGCCCTGCTCGCCGTGCCGTTCACCCTCGGTGGGGCGGTGGTGGGGCTCGCCCTGATGCGCGCCCGGCGGCGGGTCGCCCTGGTCTACGCCGCGAACCTCGCCGGCAGCGGCCTCGGGGCGATCGCCGCGCCGCTGCTCATGGTCGCCGCGGCGCCCATGCAACTGCCCACCATCACCGCCGCGATCACGCTCCTCGGCGTCGTCACCGTGCCCGGCGCTTCGCCGATGCGTCGGCTCAAGCCCGCCGCGATCCTCATCGCCGTCGTGCTCGCCGGCCTCGCCTGGCTCGGGCCGCGCGAGGTCCGAATGGATGCCTACAAGTACGGGGCCTACGTTCAGCAACTGGTCGACCAGGGCGACGCCGAGCTCGCCGCCCGCGATCACTCGCCGCACGGACGGGTGCGGATTTACCGCGGCGAGGTGTTCCACGATCTGCCGTTCCTGTCGGTCTTCGCGGCGCCGCCGCCGATGATGTCGATTGCCGTGGACGGCCATCAGGCGGGCTCGCTGCTGCGCGTGGCTGACGCCGCCGACGCCGACGCGGTGGACCACACGATGATGGCGGCGCCGTACGCGCTGGCGCCCGACGAGCCGCACGTCGTCTTGCTCGGCGAGAGCGGCGGGTCGAACGTCTGGCTCGCCCGGCGCCACGGCGCCCGGGCCATCGACGTCGCCCAGCCGAACGGCCGGCTCATCGCGCTGATCCGTGATGCGCTCGCCGGCGAAGGCGGTCACGTCTGGCGTCACGCGGAGCTCGCCACCGTCACGCCGCGGCTGTTCGTCGAGCAGACCGGCGAGCCGGCCGACCTGATCCAGATCGTGTCGCTCGAATCACTGGCGGTCGGCGGGGTGGGCATGGGCGGCCTGGCCGAGGATCACCTGCTCACCGTGCAGGGCCTCGCCCGCTGTCTCGAGCGATTGACCGATGACGGACTGCTCGCCGGTTGTCGCGGGATTCAGCAGCCGGCCCGGGACAACGTGAAGTTCCTCGCCACCCTCGCCGCCGCCCTGCGGGCCCGGGGCGTCGCATCACCGGCCGATCACGTGGTGATCGTCCGCGACTTCCTCGCGGTGTGCACCATGGTCAAGCCCACGCCGTGGACGCCGGACCAGATCGACGACGTGCGGGCGATGATCGACGACCGCCGGCTCACGCCGGTGTGGTACCCCGGCATCACGGTGGGCGAACTCAATCAGCCGGACGAACTGCCCGGCCCGGAAGGCGAGCCGGGCGACTGGTACTACCACGCCGCTCGCGAGCTGCTCACCGAAACCGGCGATCCCGAGGCGTTCATCGCCGGCTGGACCTTCGACATCCGCCCGCCGACGGACGATCGGCCTTTCTTCGGCGACTACTTCCGCACCCGCTCGATGGACGCGATGCGCGATGCGTTCGGCGACCTGTGGTTGACGCGGATGGAACTGGCGTACCTTTTCGTCGTCGCCGCGGCGACGTTCATCGCCGTGGCCGGGGCGGCGCTGACCGTGTTGCCCCTGCTGGCGGTGGGCGAGATTCGCCGCTCGCCCGGCAAGACCGCGGCCGCGGCGTACTTCGTCGTCCTCGGCCTGGCGTACATGGCCGTCGAAATGGTCGTCCTGTCGTGGCTGATCCGCGTGATCGGCGAGCCGGTCACCGCCGCCGCGGTCACCATCGCCACGTTTCTGATCGCCTCCGGCGTCGGCAGCTCCGTCGCCCAGGGCATCCGGCACGGCCGGCCGCGGGCGCTGAGGATCGTGGCCATGGCGATCACCGCGTGGGCGCTGGGGCTGGGGTTCGCCGGGCCGGCGTCGCTCGGCTGGATCGCGCCCTGGCCGCTCGGCGGGCGGATCGCGGTGTCGGTCATCGCGGTGGCGCCGCTCGCCTTCGCCATGGGCATGCCCATGCCGCTCGGCCTCGCCCGGCTCGACGATCGGCTGCCGCCGCTCATCCCCTGGGCGTGGGGGATGAACGGCTTCGCCTCCGTGCTCGCCCCGCCCCTCGCCACCGCCGCCGCCATGACCTGGGGCTGGTCCGTCGCCGGCGGGGCGGCGCTGGTCCTCTACCTCGTCGCCGCCGGCGTGTTCACATCCATCGCAAC
>CAYFQS010000166.1:4478-7716 GCA_964345245.1 uncultured Planctomycetaceae bacterium
GGGCGGCGCTGGTCCTCTACCTCGTCGCCGCCGGCGTGTTCACATCCATCGCAACGCGAACCGACTGAGCAGCTCCCAGCCCGGCGTGGCGAGTTCAGTCGCCATGAACCTCCGGAGCGGGAACGTTTCGTGCTCGTGCCGCCCCCGGTATTCAGCGGACCACCCCGCTTCGTTGCCTCTGCCGGCGGTTGGCGTCTACCCTTGGCCAGCGTATGAACGATGCCGCCGAACAGAACGACCCGCGGGAGGTGGCCGTCGGGTACCACCAGCGGACGAAGCACCATCCGCAGCGGCTCGCGCCGTCACTGGGGTACCTCGACTGGGCATTGCAGCCGGACCCCTTTCGACGGTTCGCGGGGGCGACGTTGATCGAATTGCCTCGAGGCGAAAGCGACGACGCCGGCCCGGCCTACGAAGCGCTGTACTCTGGCGGCGGTTCGGCCCCCCAGCCGCTTGGCCAGGAGAGCATCGCGTCGTTTCTCTACTTCGCCCTTGCCGTCTCGGCGTGGAAGCAGGCCGGGCCGTCCACCTGGGCCCTGCGGGTCAATCCCTCGAGCGGCAATCTGCATCCGACCGAGGGATACCTCGTTCTGCCGGCGGTGGACGAGATTGCCGAGCAGTCCGGACTCTACCACTACGCCCCGCGCGAGCACGGGCTCGAGCGCCGCGCGTCCTTCAACGCCTGGCTCGAGGACGGCGGCGGGCCGCGGTTTCTCCTCGCCCTCACCTCCATCGCCTGGCGCGAGAGCTGGAAGTACGGCGAGCGGGCGTACCGCTATTGCCAGCATGATGCCGGCCACGCTCTCGCCGCGGCGCGCTTCGCCGCCGCGATGCACGGCTGGTCGGTGCGAATGCTCCCCGAGACCGGCGATGCCACGATCGCCCGCCTCCTCGGCCTCGATCGGGACGATGCCGATCACGAGGGCGAGCGCGAGACGCCGGACATGCTGCTTCTCGTTGGGTGCGACCCCGGAGGGCAAACGCCGGCCGCGAACGTGGATGACGCGTTCGTCGAGGCGGTCGCGGCCGGCGAATGGCACGGACACGCGAACCGGCTCAGCACCGAGCATCACGATTGGCCCGCCATTGACGTAGCGGAGCGAACGTGCCGCAAGGGCCCCGGCTGGCCGGACGATCTCGACGCCATCACGGCCGAGACGAGCGCGCCGCCGGACGCGCCCTCCGGGTTCACCGCCGGCCGCATTATCCGCCAGCGCCGCAGCGCCGTCGCCATGGACGGCCGATCCTCGCTCTCGCGCGATCGGTTGCTGACCATGCTCCGCCGCGCCTGCCCGGCGCTTGCGGCCTGCCCGTGGGACGCCCTGCCCTGCCCGCCGCTGGTGGACCTCGGCCTGTTCGTCCATCGCATTGACGGGCTCGATCCCGGGCTGTACGCCCTGGTGCGCAACCCTGACCACCAGGATGAACTGCGCGGCGCGATGCGCGACGATTTTGAATGGGCCCGGCCGGATGGCGCCCCGGACGATCTGCCGCTGTATCGGCTGCTCGCCGGCGACGCCCGGCAGGTCGCGACCCAGGTGAGCTGCGGGCAGGACATCGCCGGCGACGGGGCGGTGGCGTTCACCATGCTCGGCCGATTCTCGCCGACCATCCTCGACCGCGGACCGGCCTCCTATCGCCACCTCCACTGGGAGACCGGCGCGATCGGGCAGGTGCTCTACCTCGAAGCCGAGGCCGCCGGCCTGCGTGCGACCGGCATCGGCTGCTTCTTCGACGACCTCGTCCATGAACTGTTCGGCCTCGCCGACCAGACCTTCCAGAGCATCTACCATTTCACGATCGGCGGGCCGGTGGACGATCCGCGGCTGTCGACCCGCCCAGCGTATCCGCCGCCATCAACGTAGGAGCGCCATGCCCGCCACCCCGACCATCGTCTGGTTTCGCCAGGACCTGCGTCTCGCCGACAACCCCGCCCTGCGGGCCGCGCTCGATCGCGCCGGTCCGGTGATCCCGCTGTATGTCCACGCCCCGGACGAGGAGGGCGACTGGCCGGCGGGCGGGGCGAGCCGGGTGTATCTGCATCGTTCGCTCACCGCGCTCGATCGCGGGTTGCGCGAGCGCGGCTCGCGGCTGATCATCCGGCGCGGCAAGTCGTTCGACGTGCTGCGCGACGTGATCGGGTCGACCGGCGCCGGCGCGGTGTTTTACGCCCGGCGGTACGAGCCGGCCGCGGTTGAACGCGACGTGGAGGTGGAAGGCGGGCTGAAGCGCGATCGCATCGAGGCGCGCAGCGTGGGGGGGGCGCTGCTCGTCGAGCCGGGCGAGCTGATGACCCAAGCGGGCGAGCCGTACAAGGTTTTCACGCCCTTCTGGAAGGCGATGCAGAAGCTGGGGGAGCCGGAGGAGCCGGTCGCGGCGCCGTCGCAATTGCCCGGCCCGCCGTCCTGGCCGGACTCGATCGACATCGCGGCGCTCGGGCTGTTGCCGGATCGCGACTGGGACGGGCCGATCTTCGACTACTGGACGCCGGGCGAAGCCGGGGCGGCTGATCGGCTGGCGCGGTTCGTGGACAGCGATCTCACCCGCTACGACGAAGTCCGCAACTGCCCGGCGGACGACGCCACGTCGCACCTCTCGCCCGCCCTGCACTTCGGCGAACTCAGCCCGCGTCAGGTCTGGCATGCCGTGCGCGAGAAGATGCGGCGGACCCGCAAGCCGCAGTGGGAAGACAACGGCTGGGCCTTCCTTCGCGAGATCGCCTGGCGCGAGTTCTCCTACCAGCTTCTCTATCACTTCCCGCATACCGCCGACCGCCCACTCGATTCACGCTTCGCTGAGTTCAAGTGGTCGCGGTCAACGCGGAACCTGGCCGCCTGGCGGCGCGGCGAGACGGGGTACCCCATCGTCGACGCGGCGATGAAGCAGCTCTGGCACATCGGCTGGATGCACAACCGCCTGCGGATGATCGTCGCGTCGTTCCTGGTCAAGGACCTGCGCATTCACTGGCTCGAAGGCGCGGGCTGGTTCTGGGATACGCTGGTCGACGCGGACCTGTCGAACAACACCATGGGCTGGCAATGGACGGCCGGCTGCGGGGCCGACGCCGCGCCGTACTTCCGCGTGTTCAACCCCGTCACTCAGGGCGAGAAGTTCGACCCCGGCGGCACGTTCGTCCGCCGCTGGCTGCCCGCCCTGCGCGATCTCGATGACCGGCATATCCACAGCCCGTGGGAGTCGGGTGAGCCGGTCGACTACCAGCAGGCCCGCAAGGCCGCCC
>CAYFQS010000167.1:0-2286 GCA_964345245.1 uncultured Planctomycetaceae bacterium
GCCGTCGGCTGATGCGGCGGGGGGCGGAGCGGCGGGGGGTGTCCGGGCAGGACCAGAGTCGGCGTCGGCCGGCTCGGAAGCGGACGCTTCTTTGATCAGCGCGTCGATCTCGGCCTGCAGATTGCGTTGCTCGTCGCTCACGGCGGTAATGCCTCGCTGGAGCAGGTGTGTCCCCCGGCGACGCACGCAGCCACGGTCCTTCTGGCTCATCGGTTATCGCCGATCGGCACTTAACGCTCGCCCTCGCCGTCCACTATCATCGTACGGTCCGATAAGGACCGCACGCCATGGCCAGGCACCGATTTCATGTCGACGATGTTTCGACCGACCGCGTGGCGATCACCGGCGAGGAAGCCGACCACGCCCGGCGGGTGCTGCGCCTCGCTCCGGGCGACACGGTGGAACTGCTCGACGGCCGCGGCGGCGTGGCGAGCGGCGAGGTGACCGAGGCCGGGCGATCTCTCACCATCGCCATCGGCGAGCGTTGGCGGGTGCCCCGCCTGAAGCCGCGGGTCGACCTCGCGGCGGCCATCCCCAAAGGAGACCGGGCGGCGACGCTCATCGAGAAAGCCAGCGAACTCAGCGCCGACCGGGTGATCCCGCTGATCACGGAGCGCAGCGTGGTCGAGCCGGGCAAGGGCAAGCGGAAGCGGTTCGAACGCATCGCGGCGGAGTCGGCGAAGCAGTGCGGCCGGGCGTGGACCATGGCTGTCGACGCCCCGGTGAAGTTGTCGCGGTTGCTGACCGCGGCGGACTACGATGTGAAGCGAATCGCGGACCTGCCGCGGGCCACCGGGAGCATGCAGGAATTGCAGGCCGAGGCAGCGCGATCTGATACCGTGACCCGGCCGTATAATTCCCAGGCCGAGTCCGTGCTGGTGTTGAT
Organism: uncultured Planctomycetaceae bacterium; assembly: GCA_964345245.1. Classification (GTDB taxonomy): domain Bacteria; phylum Planctomycetota; class Phycisphaerae; order Phycisphaerales; family Zrk34; genus CAYFQS01. Next base: position 887 of record CAYFQS010000167.1, read on the forward strand.
CGGCCCGGAAGGCGGCTGGACGGAGGCGGAGCGGGCGCAGGCCCGCGAGGCGGGGTTCGCGACCTGGCGGCTCGGGCCGGCGGTCATGCGGATCGAAACCGCCGCACTCGCCGCGCTCGCCATCCTGCGATACCCCGCTCAGCCCATGCACACGCAAGCCCCGTAATCAGGACCCTCCTCGAGGTACAACCATGAAACGTCATTGCCCGTTGATCGTCGCCCTGCTCGCCGTGACCGCGTTCGCCTCGCCCGGCCTCGCCCTGGACAAGGCCCACCGTGAGCAAGCCAGGCAGGTGATCGCCCGGTCCATCGAGTTCCTGCGCTCGACGCAGAACGAGGATGGCAGTTGGACGCCGAAGCCCGGCCCGGCGGTGACCGCCATGGTCGCCGCAGGCATGCTCCACGAGCCGGACATCGACGTGTCCGATCCGACCGTGGCCGGGGCGCTCGACTACGTGCTGTCCAGGCGCCAGGACGACGGCGGGATCTACGAGGGCATCCTGCCGAACTACAACACGTCGATCGCGCTGATGGCCCTCGGGCAGGTCGGCGATGACCAGCGGGTGGCCGAGGTGATCAGCGAGGCCCACGACTTTCTCCGCGGCCTGCAGTGGGCCGAGGGCGACACCGATCCTGACGGCAACCCCATCACCGAGGACCATCCGTGGTACGGCGGGGCGGGCTATGGCAACAGTGGTCGGCCGGACATGTCCAATACCAACCTGATGCTCGAAGGGCTTTACCAGTCGGGCATGGACTGCAACGATCCCGCCTTCCAGCGGGCGCTGGTGTTCATCGCCCGCTCCCAGGGCGCCGAAGCCAACGACATGTTCAAGGACCTGATCGAGCTGGACGGCGGGTTCATCTATGCCACGAGCGTGAACAAGAACGCGATCGGCGTGCCGGAATCCAAGGCCAGCCCCGAGCAGATTGAGCGCGCCAAGGCCGGCAAGCCGCTCAACAGCCGCCTGCGCACTTACGGCTCGATGACCTACGCCGGGTTCAAGAGCTACGTCTACGCCCTGCTCGAGAAGGACGATCCCCGCGTGGTCGACGCGATGAAGTGGATTCGCCGCAACTACACCCTCGAGCAGAACCCCGGCCTGCGGGACTACCCGGGCACCGAGGTCGACGAGCGGATGCAGGGCTATTACTACTATCTGCACACCTTCGCCAAGGCCCTGCACGCCTGGGGCGAGCCGACGATCACCGACGCCGAGGGCGTGAAGCACGACTGGGCGAACGAGCTGATCGACAAGCTCGCCGAGTTGCAGCGCGAGGACGGGTCGTTCGTCAACGAACACGACCGCTGGATGGAAGGCGATCCGAATCTCGTCACCGCGTACGCCCTGCTGGCGCTGCAGACGGCGCTGGGGCGGTAAGTCGACGCGAAGCGGCGA